>CAMOTI010000115.1 GCA_946625675.1 uncultured Prevotellaceae bacterium
TCTTCCTCCATTTTCTTCACGTACTCCGTTGGCGAAAGTCCGTAGAGTGACTTGAAGTTAGTGGAGAAAGCCGAGAGAGACTTGAACCCTGTGGCGATGGAGACACCCGTGATGTCGAGTTTCTTCTCCTTGAGCAGGCGCCCTGCCTCTTTCAGACGGACATATTTGAGGAAGTCGCGCGGAGCCTGTCCGGTCAGGTCCTTCATCTTTCGGTAGAAATGCACACGGCTGATGCCCACCTTGTCGGCTATCATCTCCACGGAGAGGTCGGGGTTGCTTATCTGCTCGTTCACTACCTTCATCACCCGTCTCATGAGGTTCTCGTCGGGCGACTCCACCTCGATTTTCTTGATTTTCTCTTCCTGCTGCTTGTCGCCGTGGAATTTTCCTTGGAGCATCTGACGCGTCTTGAGCTGCTGAACGACCACGGTGCGCAGCACGTCGATGTTGAACGGCTTGGTCACATAGGCATCGGCACCGTTGGTGAGGCCGGCTATGCGGTCGGAGTCGCTTCCAAGGGCTGTCATCAGGACGACGGGGATATGGTTGGTGTTGAAATTGGTCTTGATTTTCTGGCACAGCGTGAGTCCGTCCATCACGGGCATCATGATGTCGCTGAGCACGATGTCCACCTTGCCTGGATGGGTGACGATATAATCCCAGGCTTCCTGGCCGTTGGAGCACGTCTTGATGACGAGGTCCTTCGACAGCTCGCTGTGCACATACTGGCGTATGGCCTCGTCGTCCTCCACGAGAATGAGGTTCTTGCGGTGGGTGTCGGTGGGCTTGTCGATGGTGAGCAGCTCGGATATCTCGTGCTCCGTCTCGTTTTTCTCGTCGTCAGGCACGATGCTGCCTCCGACGAGGCTGCTGTCGCCCACCGGCATCGTCACGGCCATGCGTGTGCCCTGCCCTGCCGGATTGTCCTCCACGTGGATCTCACCCTTGTGCAACTTCACGAGCATCGACGTGAGGTTCAGCCCGATGCCGGTGCCGATATATCCGTCCTTGTTGCCGGCGGAATAGAAGCGGTCGAACACTTTCAGCTTGTCTGCGTCGCTGATGCCGCACCCACTGTCGTCGACGATGAGGTCGAAGTCTTTCTCCCGTGCCATCAGCCGGACGGTGATCTTGCCGCCGTCGGGTGTGAACTTGAATGCGTTCGACAAGAGGTTCATCACGATTTTGTCCGTGTTCGAAGGGTCTACATAGACGTTGTAGATGTCCTGGTTATGCACAAACTCATACTGTATGTTACGGCTCTGCGCATTCGTGGCGAACACGTCGACGATATTCTGCACGAACTCCACGAGTTCCACTTTCTTGTAGTTGAGCAGGAATTTCCCCTGTTCTATTTTCCGGGCGTCCATCATCTGGTTCACCAATCGCAGTATTCGGTTGGAGTTTTGCTTGATCAGCTTGTAGTTGTGCTGCCGTTCGGGATCGTTGTCGGAGTCGATAAGCTTGTTAAGCGGCGACATGATGAGCGTCATCGGCGTGCGGATTTCATGACTGATGTTCATGAAGAACCGGATGCGTGCCTCGTTCAGCTCTTCCTGCTGCTTCTGCTTGGCTAAGGCTTTCCTGACCTCGATTTTCCTGCGTGCGTACTGATACGCCAGCCAGCATGCTGCCAGGAAGAGGAGCGTATAGATAATCTTGGCAAACGTGGACGCATACCATGCCGGATGCACCACAGCGAAGAAGGTGCGTTCCTCCGTGTATTCGCCCATGGCTGTTGCCCTCACGCGGACTTTGTAGGTTCCTGCGTCGAGGTTGTCGAACACGAGACGACTGTTGTTGCCGTCCTGGCTCGTCCAGGGACCGCCGTTCACGGAATATTCGTATCGTATGTTCTGACTGGCCAGTTCTGGCACACAGAGTTCGATGGTGAAATGGTTGTCATTGTGGCTCAGGTCGATTCGCTCGCATTCGTTGATGAGTCCCTCCAGGATGTCATAGCTCCCTGACTCGTCGCCTTTGTGAACCTTGCGGCCGCCAACATAGACGTCCACAAGCTTGAGATGCATCTTCGCACCGGTATTCTGCCACTGCTCTATCCGTTTCGACTCGAAATAAGTGATACCGCCGATGCCGCCAAGATAGAGGTTGCCGTTGTACTTCGCGGCTGCCGTGCTGAACTCGTTGTCCTGAATGCCGTCGGCTGCTGAGAAATTGATGAACTTGCCCTCGTCGGTCACGAAACAGGAGAGGCCCAGGTCGGTGCCCAGCCACAGTTTCTTTCCGTCGGTGAGCACTGACTTGATGCTGTTGATGGGCAGGCCGTCCTCAGTGGTGTAGACTTTCGTCTGGAGCGATGCGATGTCGATGGCGGCCAGTCCGTTGTTCGTGGCTGCCCACACGGTCTTGCCGTCGTCCGACACAGTCAGCTGGGAGACGGTCTTGCCGATGAGTATCTTGTCGCTCTCACGGGTTATGGTACCTCCATGGTCAATTTTGCAGATGGTCACTCCGTCGGCAGTTCCCACAAAGAGCCGGTTCCCGACAGGAAGAATCTTGAACACATAGGGGTTGCCGATTATCTTGGTCCCGATTCCGCCATCGCTCCAGTCGGGCGCGTATTTCACGTAGTTCTTCGACGCATAGTCGAAATAATAGAATCCGTCGCCGAGCGTAGCTATCCAATAGCATCCTTTCTCCTTGGCCGGCTTGATGTCGAACACCTTGTTGATGTCCATGGTGATGAGCGAAAAGCGTCCGTCGTCGAACTGCCATAGTCCTTCGGTGAAGGACCCGAGCAAAAGGGTCATACCGCCGTGCCGGGCGATAGCGGTATAGCCGCCGGGCGATCCGCTCTGTCCCGTCCAGTGCTGCGAGGAGAGGCCGTCGGGCGTGATGTGGTAGATGCCGTCGTTGTCGGTGGCCACCCATATTCCTTTGTCGTCCGGCACCATGGCAAAGACGGTCTTGTCGCCGATGCTGTTCTTCGTGATGGAGTTCTGCCCTATATACTCGAATGCCGACTGGTTCACGGGCTTCATCATCACGCCTTTCCAGTAGATGGCCACCCACACGTTGCCATACGTGTCGCTCATCGCGTCTTTCACGTTGGCTGTGGAGAGGTCGAAGTCATTGGTCTTGATGGCGCTCAGCGTCACCTTGTCGGTGTTCTCGTCGTAGATGAGCAGGCCTGCACCGTCGGTGCTGATGAAAAGGCGGCCCAGCGTCCAGGGACTGAGGTTTTCTATCACGCGGCCGAACTCACTCGCATCTGCCACGAGGGTGAACCGCTCGGCCGACTTGTCGTAGACAAAGAGCCCGTGGTTGCGGGTGGCGGCGTAAAGTCGTCCCGACGAGCTGCGGCATATACGCACCACCTCGGGCAAATCGCTGAATTTACGGGTCTTGCCGTTGAGACGCAGGAACAGGCTGCGGGCGTCGCTGAGTATCCACAGACGTCCGTTGCCTTCGTCGACCATCTGAAGGGGGGCATGGCCTTCCTCGTCGTAGTCGTTGATATGCTTCAGGGAATAGTTGTCCTCACCGTCGGTAAGCAGCTCTACCTGTCCGTATCCGGCGAATGAGACATATATTTTGTCTTTCAGCTTGTTGATGCTTACGACACGAGGAATCAATGTGTCGCCACGCTCTCCTATATAGTGGATTGTCTGAAACTTGTCGGATGCATAGTCAAACATCTGAAGACCGTGGCCGGTGCCGACGAGCATACGCAGGCTGTCGTATTCAAAGACACAGGTGCTCTCGTCGTGAACAAGCGAATGCTCATCGCCGATGACATGGCGGTAAACATTCATTTTCACTCCGTCATACCGGTTGAGTCCGTTCTGGGTGGTCACCCATATGTTGTGACGACTGTCCTCAAACATGTTTCGGACGCAGGAATAGGACAGCCCCTGTTTCGACGTGAACAACATCACGTTCTGTGCCCCCGCTCCAATATGGAATAAGACAAAAAAAGCCAGAAAAAGCAGTTTTGTGTAGCGTATCATAGTTAGTTGTTTTCGTAATCAATCTGCAAATTTAGTGTTTTTTTTCATATACGCCACAAAAAAATCGAAAAAAAATGGCGTGTCCCGCGTGGGACGCGCCATTTTTATGTAATAGAATGCTTGTTGCTTATTGAGCGGCGATGATGTTGATGACTGCCACGATGTCGGAGATGTCCACCTTGTTGTCGGTGTTCACGTCAGCGTTGGCATAAGTTGCAGTGCCTGCAATCTGGTTGATGATAGCCACGATGTCGGAGATGTCAACCTGGCCATCCTCGTTCACGTCACCAGGAGTGGCAACTGTGAGCTTAGAGTAGTCAACGTCCTCTGCAGGAGCTACGAAGAAGATACGTGCGTCGTCTACGAAAGTATTGGTATCCCAAGTGGTCTCAGTTGGCTGAACTTCCTCACCGGTCTCAGGGTCGATAGTTGTACCCTTGAGAGAGAGAGCGTTCTCAACCGCACCGATACGGATTTCACCGTCTTTCACAAGCACGTTCTTGATCACTGTAGGATAACCTGCCCAGCTTGAGCCCTCCTGGAACGGAGCAATGATTCTCTCGCCGTCGCCAACCTGTACGTACATGTACTTGTCAGGAGTGCCATCGGCAGAAACGCCGGTCTTCCCTGTTGCGGTACGTGTGCGGAGGAATACGTCGTAGTATCCAACAGGCACGTTCTTCACAATCTGATAGAAGTCATATCCGTCTGCTCTGTAACCGTTTACTGTCACGTCGGACACTGGCTTTGCCTCTGAGGCAGGGTCGCCACTGAAGTGGAGGCTGCCCGGATCAGAAGGCTGAACCACCATCCAGCCAGGGATTGAGTTGTCCTGAAGTGCTGCGGATGCAGTCATGAAGGTGTACATGTGAGGGTTGTAGATAAGGCCGGTGAAGTCGATACCATAAGCTGCTCTTGCATAGCCGGTCTCAGGATCGTGCTCGCCATTGTCATCTTCAGGAATCTCTTCTGCCTGCTCGCCGGTCTCGAAGTAAACGCTGGTCTTGAACTCTGTGAGGTCCTCGCCCTTGGCAATCTTCTCGTAGAGAGCCTTGGTTGCGTTCTGGATGGTCTTCTTGGCTGCTGCGCGGTCGTCTGTCACTGCGTTGTAGCTGGCGGTACCGTCAGCACCGAGGAGTGTAGCCACCTGGGCTGCCTTGTAGTTACCCCAAGAAAGGATGTCTACAACGTCTTTCACGTTCTTCAGCTGTGCAGATGCAGTCATAATCTTAGGAGTCACCTCGTTGAGCACCTCGTCTGAGAGGTCAGATGCGTTTGTTCCGCCGTAGCTGTCGATGATTTCCTTAGCGGTCTTTGCCACCTCTGCGTTGAGGTACTTGCCTTCGAGCTCGTCGTAAGCGGCTGTGGCCTCAAGCATTGCGATTTCGAAGTTGTCGATATTCTGGATACGCTGGGTCATAGCCTCGCTCAGCTGCTTGAGCTTAGCAATCTCGGCATTGACGTCAGAACCAGAAGTGAACTTGTTGGTCTTGGCGAATTCGATTTCGTTTGAGAGAGCGGTCTTGGTGTCACCATTGTATGACTCATCCTCAGCAGTTGCAAGCACGGCCTCTGCCTCTTCTGTTGCGGCAGAGAGGAGCTGGCGGTAGTAAGCTGCCTTAGAAGGCATGGTGATCAGGCGTACGTTTGCAAGGAGGAACTCCTGCCACTGTGCCTCTGCAGATGTGAATTTCAGCACATAGTAGCCGGCCTTGTCAACGGTGAAGTCTGCCTGACAAGTTACGGTTCCAGAAACCTTGCCTGTAGCACCGTTCATGTTAGGTGCAGCGAGATAGTCCTTGAACTCTGCATATACATTGCCGTCGAGGTCCTCAAGTGTGAAGTCGAAATGAGGCTCAGATTTCCAAGCTGCCATCTGGAAGTAAATCTGATATTTGCGAGGTTCGAGATAGAGGGAAATTCCTTCTGGCATCTCAGGATCGAGAGTACCGTCCTCGAGGATGTAATCCTTCACGAGCTCACCATAAGAAGCATAACCTTCGTTGGTTCCACGGGTACCCCAGTACATTGCCTTGTTGAAGTCGCCGCTGAATCCGGCATAGAGGCGTGCACCGCCACCGCCAGGAGTACCACCCCAGCCATAGTTCTTCTGAGTTCCGTTCTCGTTGAAGCCATAGTCGTGAACACCTGCCTCGTTGAAGGTAAGCCAACCTGGAGGAATTCCGTCTGTCATGTCGTTGTCGAAGTCTGACTGATAAACCACTTCTGATATAGAGGTGTCTTCGTCCTTACCTACGGCGAATGTGATTGTCTGATTCTCCAGGCAGTCAACTCCATAGCTGTTGGTCACACCTGCGAGGGTGAACGTGTACTCACCGTCCTCGAGTGCAGGAAGAGTAGTGATGATGGAGAGTTCGTCTGCGCTGAGGCTCATGCCGGAGGTGAGGTCCTTGCCCTGGCCGTTCTTGGAGAGTGTGGCAGATGCATAGTCGAGTGCCACCTTCTTGTCGAATGTGATTGTCACGGTCTTGGTTGTGGCTGCATCCAGCTCGAAGCTCTCGTTCTCAGGATTGCTGCTTACCATCTTAGCTGGCGACCATGCAGCTGGCATGGCGTCGATGTCCTGGTCGTAGTAAGCGGTCTCGTTGGCAAATCCCTGAACCTTCATCTCTGTGGTCACGTCTGCGCTCGGACGGCGGTCGGTGTTGTAGATGATAGGGCAGTCTGCTGCAGGAGTGAAGCTTACAACAACGTTGTCGGCTGACTCTGCAGTTACGCCGTCGAGGAAGATGTAGAGGAATCCGTCGCTCTTGCCCTCGAGGAACTCAACCGCAGCGTCTGTGCCGTTGATTTTCACAGAAACCTGACTCGGGTCAAGTGTGAGTGTGCCGTTGCTTGCCTTTGCGAGGTCGGCGATGTTGGTCGGATAGCCGAAGTCCAGCTTGATCACGTCGTCGGTGAAAGTGGCCTCGTTGAAAGTCACGCCCTTCTCGAGCTTGATGTCGTCGAGCAGGTACTCACCCGGGTTGTACAGGTTGATGGTGATGAAATAGGCCTCTGGGAACGGATCGCCAACCTCAGAAACCTTGTTGCCGTTGACGTCGGTCTTGCCGGAATAGCTCTCAGAGAGGGCATCCTGGTCGGCCTTGTTGGTGAAATAAGTCACGTAAGAATAGTGCTTCCACTCGCCGTTGCAGTTGTTCCATGTGTAGTAGTACTGCTGGCCGGAAGCCGTGGAAATCGGCATGTCGAAGTACTCCTTACCAATCGACATGGATGATTTCAGTTTTGTAGGGGTCTCATTGCCGCCGGCATTGAAGTAAGCGGGTTCTGCCTTCACCCAGAAGCTTACACGGTAAGCCGTGTTGTCCTCCAGCTGCAGGTTTCCGATCTTGAATCCGCGGTCCCAGGTGTTACCCTCGAAGCCGTCGTTGTTCACCATTCTGAAACTGAATTCGCCGGAGTGTTTGTCATCCGCATAGGGCTCAGTCCATTCGTCTGTCTCCTGCTTATTAACCCAGTCTCCATACATACCACCAGGCGTGTAGGCGTCAGCAGTGGTGTACTTCTGGTCGCCCGACTCAAAGCCTAATGATACCACTGAGGTCTGTGCCTGCATCGAAGCAGCTGAAACCAGACCCAGCGCAATCAGAAAGTTAACTTTTTTCATAAGCTGAAATTAATTAGTTAATAAAAAATTTGTTTTTTCAATTATTCAATACCTTTAATGATTTCTCATGTCACGTCCAGTTTTTGTCAATCCTTCTCCTCCAGATGACTTTCTTCCCTTCACGGGGACGATTTTTTTTCGATCTTTCAGATGCCACATCGACGCATTCCGGAAAATGACGTTGCAAAATTACAGATTTCTTTTAAAAGTGCTTTTTGGCGGTGTTACATAAGGTTTTTTTTATGTTACAAAGTGTGAAAAATGCGGCTTTTCGGTAGTTTTTACGTGAAAAAATAAAAGTTGCGGTCATTTATTTTTTACATAAAGTTTACAAAAATCTGAAAAAAGAAACAAAAGGAATGAGCGGTCTGCATACCCCCCCTGACAGCTCACCCTCCATAGTTTCTTGACTGCTGACGGATCCGCTCGCGGAGAGTCTCCACGAATGTGGCAGGCTCCAGCACCGTGATGCTTTCGCAGGCACCAAGAAACTCACGCTCGAGCTCATAGTTGAGGATCACGTCGATGGAGAAGACGGCGGAGCCGTCCTCGTTACGTTCGATGAGTGTCTGGCTGCGGTGGATGGGCTTGGTGACGATGTACGGCACATAAGACTGCTCCACTCGGAAGACGACGTGTTTCACGGGCGAACTGAGATTACGCGTCACGCCTATCATATCGCGGAAATATTCTTTTGGCTTGAAGCGCGTCTCTTTCATGAATCTCTCAGTAGCGGGAGCTGGCTCCACATACTGGATGCGGTCCAGCGCGAGGTTCACGATCACATGGTCTTTGGAGTCATGACGCTTTCCGAACACGAACCACCTGTTTCTGTACTCCTTTAATATATATGGTGAGAAATAAAAATCTTTCGGCATTCGCGAATTGAAGGTCTGATAGACGACCCTGATCACCTGTCGGGCTGCAATGGCCTCATGAAGCGGGGTGATGAACGACAAGCCCCCCACCCGTTCGTTGTTCTCCAGCAAAATCACCGGCTCCACGTCGTGACGCATCGACGCCACGTAGTCCTCCAACCGGTTCACCACGTCTTCCACTTCACCCATGCCTTGGAACGACGTCATCTGCTTGAGCATACCCACGGCCTCCTGCAGACGGTAGACGTCCTCGTCGGAGAGCGCGATGTCTGTGATGGTGTAGTCGGGGTCCTCATAGGTATAGAATTTCCGTTGCTTCACCACGATGGGCGCATAATAGCCCAGGGCCTGCGAGTAGCGCATCTCCTGAAGGTCGTGCTGGATGGTGCGTTTGCTCACGCTGTGAGTGCCGTTGATATCGTAAACGGCTTCAGCGCAGGCGTCTATCAACTCCTCGAGCGTGGCTTTACGGCCTTTGCGCAGCTTGCGGTCGATGGTCTTATAGCGGACGATGGTATTGCGGTTGTAAGGCATCAGAAAGCATTTTTTTGAAGTGTGAACTTTATTGACATGATTTTCGGCTGCGCTCAACAAAACTCAAGCAATAAAAGCAGCCAACATACGTTTGTTTTAAAAAACAGCTTAAGCGATATAAAAAAACAACTTGCCTCACCTTCTGTTCCATTGGCATGCTGGCCGTAGCAGACTATCGTCTTGTCTTCTCGCCTTCATGTCTTCTTGTCTTCATAAAAATGAGGCAACTTTGTTTACATTTTCTAAAAACAAAAAAATGAGCAAAGAAGAGAAATATCAGGAGATTTATCCGCAGATCGCCTCTGTGGTGGAGGGAGAGCCGGATTTGATTGCCAACATGGCGAATATGGCGGCGTTGCTGCATGAACAATTCGGATTCTGGTGGACCGGGTTCTACCGCGTGGACAGCGCCGACGAGCTCGTGCTCGGCCCCTTCCAGGGACCGGTGGCATGCAGGCGCATACGCATGGGCCGCGGAGTCTGTGGCACCGCATGGGCGACGGACACCACCCAGGTGGTGCCCGACGTAGACCAGTTTCCAGGGCATATAGCCTGCAGCAGCGAGTCGAAAAGCGAGATTGTGGTGCCCGTGCACGATGCAAATGGCAACATCATAGCCGTCCTCGACATCGACAGTGCTGAATACGCCACCTTCGACGACACCGACCAACGCTGGCTCGAAAAAATCGTCTCACTGCTCACCGCGTAAGGAGCCGGAAAATCTGGAATCTTTAGAACATCTGGAACCTCTAGAGCATCTAGTAAATCTAGAGCATCTAGTAAATCTAGAGCATCTAGAATATCTAGAGCATCTAGAATATCTAGAGCATCTAGAATATCTAGAGCATCTAGAATATCTAGCAATCCCCCTTAGTCGTCAGCTCCAAATACAAATCCCAGTCCGATGGACAGTTTGTTCTGCTTGGTCTTGTAGCCCTCGTAGAACTCGTGGTTCGTTGCTCCGAATGCATAGCTGGCGCTGAGTTGGAAGTTCTTGATGCGGAGCTTGCCACCCACCTCCCACTGCAGGTTGAAGTGGTGGGGCCATTCGCCGTTGTTGCCATACTGCTGCCATTCCTCAGGATAATTCACATACCCGAAATAAGGACGGCCGCTGTCCCAATCCCAAGTCACGGTCTCATAGGTGCAGTTATAGCTGCCATACATCGCCCACTGCAGACCCAGGCCGCCGAACACGCTGAACGAGCAGTCGCGTGAGAGGGGGAAACGCCACATGGCATGAATGGGGACGTACAGGTTGTGCTCCGTGAAGTCGTCAAATCCCCAGTCCTGCACCACCTCACTCGTCGATATGTAGCACTCGTAGAAGAGGCCGGTGTCGACACCAAGTCCGATGGGCAGGCATGGAGCATACTGGAAACCAATCTGGAAGCCGTGTAGCTTCTTGTTTTTCTGGCCCCACAGGTTCTCACGCCATGTATAGGATCCGAAGTCGGTGCTCCAGTCCTTGTTCACGTAGCCCAGCACCAGTCCAAACGGTGCCTCCTTATGGCCGCCGCTGAAGAGCGCCCCCTGGGCTGAGGCATTGATCGACACCAGCGCAAATAGTCCGGCTAAGATTATTTTTTTCATAAGCTCATAATATTAATGGTTCTTCAAAAATTATGTGATTAGCTCCTATTTCCTTTTTCCCACACCATCCGGATGGCTTTTTATTGAGCACGAAGTGCGTTTTTTCTCCGGAACGCAGTGGAGGACTTTTTATTGAGTTTTGTCAGCACGAAGTGCCGTCGTTGATGTCGTGTCGGATGGAAGCAAACTCGTTTGCGGACAGCCGTCACGGCAGCGACGGCGCAGGGCGAAGCCCGAGACAAAACGTTTTTTTATCTTTTTTTTATCTTCCTTTAATTCGATCGCCGGAGTAACTACACTTCTCACTTAAAAGCATTACAGTCTGAACGTTATCGGACAAGTGTAGAGGCAATTCACTTTCTGTCCGCCGTTCTCAGCAGCGAACCACCGGGGCATGGCCTTCACCATGCGGATGGCCTCCTTGTCGCATTCAGGCGACAGGCTTTTCAGCACCTTGATGTTGCGGATATAGCCATTCTTGTCAACGATGAACTGCAGCACCACTTTTCCCTGCAACCCTTCATGGCGGGCTTTCTCAGGATACTGCAGGTTGGAAGAGAGGAAACGGACATAAGCGTCCATGCCGCCAGGGAACTGTGCCAGCTTTTCCGGCTTTTCCATCACGGGTTCCGACTCTGAGATATTGCCGCCATTGCTGACGGGATTCTGTGCCATGCCACTTGCCCACGACATGACCACAAGGCTGATAAATAAAATTAGCTTCTTCATTTTTGAATTGATTTTTTAGGTTAAACTGGAAAATTTGGTTTGTCCGACCCGTCCGACCTGTCCGACCTGTCTGACCTGTCTGACTTGTCCGACCTGTCCGACCCGTCCGACCTGTCCGACCCGCCCGACAAAACATCACCTTTCTTTCTTCTCGTAGTCCTGCTGGCGAAGGGTCTCCATACGGGCGAAAAACCGCTGATGGCTCTGCAGCAGACGGTTGAACAACGCAGCCAGATACTGGTCTACCAGCTGTATCTCTGCCGACCAATAGGCTTCTTTCAGCGAGTGCAGCACAATCTGGTCGTCGTCGTCATAGATGGAATAGACGATGGTGAACTGCCCTGACATGTTGCAGTCGTTGATCGCACGGCGCATGAGCGAGAGGTTGTTGATGTCGTGAAGGGGAGCGTCATACCATGAGATGTCCTGGATGTCGATGAAGCGGTAGTCATCTCCCACAAAAATCCGAAAATGCTCACCCTGATAAACGGTGTGGAATTCTCCGTCGTTCTCGCCTTTGTCGCAGCTGCAGTTGAGCTTCTGCAGCGCATACTCCAGCAATTCGGTGGAGGTCATCCTACGCTTCATCGGAGCGGAAAGGTCGCACCGTGACACTGAGTCCCGGGTCGGTGCAGGGGTCTCACGCTTGTCGTCGCCCAATAACTTTTTGAAGAATCCCATAGGTCTGTAAGGTATTGTCTGGTTAATGTCTGGTTGGTTTATACGAACAAAGACGTTCTTTTTGGCAAATTTACGTATTTTATTCCATTCATGCAAGAAAAAACGGATCTGTTCTCACAAATAAATCATATTTTCACCGGCAGGTCCTCATACGAGTGGTGGTGAGGGTCGAGATAGCTGCGCTTGAAGATTTTCGAGCGTCGGCTCACAGCGTTCCACAATCCAGAAATTCAAAGTCAGCAGCAGTATCGCCCCCTTCTGCACGCAAGCCTTGTCGGACAACGAAAGGCTGCGGATATCGTCGAAGAACTCTTTCGCTCTTGCCCTTCCCGCCCCATTTCCTTGCAAATATACAAAAAAGCCACAAACTTCACGCCAAAACAACGAAAAAGTCGTAAAAACTCATTAACTTTGCAGTAGAGACGCCCCGTGGGGCGTCTCTACTCCCTCTATAACACAAAATCATGTCTTACACTATCACGAAATCCACCGAGAGCGACATCCCGGCCTTGCTCGCCCTTGCAGCCGACGCCCGCACCACCATGCGTGAGAGCGGGAACCTTCATCAGTGGGTTGACGGATATCCATCTGCCGACACCTTCCGCAACGACATACGCCGAGGGGTCAGCTATATCATCCGAGATGAAGACCGTCCCGTTGGCACTTTCGCTTTCATCCCATCGCCGGAACCCACCTACCAGCACATCTACGAAGGACAATGGACCGACGACACCCTGCCCTACTTCGTCATCCACCGTATCGCTGCGGCCCGCTCGGCGCGGGGAATCTTCAACTCCATGCTGCAATTCTGCCTTGCCCACACCGGCAACATTCGGATTGACACCCACCGCGACAACACCATCATGCAGCACCTCCTCTCGAAATACGGATTCCAATATTGTGGCATCATCTATCTCGCCAACGGCGACGAACGACTGGCCTATCAGTATCTGACTGGCAATTAAGTAGATGATAAAATATTCGTAAAAATTCGTTCAGATTAGTGTTCGTAATAATTCCTGTCAATTAACAATATAATTCATGATCATTCGCATTCATGGTCATTTGTGTTAAAATAAAACATCCGCAGCGAAATCACTTTGAATCCCATCCCCAGAGTAACTAAAACTTTTCACTTTTCATTCTTCACTTAAAATCTCCCGTCCGGATGGCTTTTTATTGAGCACGAAGTGCGTTTTTTCTCCGGAACGCAGTGGAGGACTTTTTA
>CAMOTI010000116.1 GCA_946625675.1 uncultured Prevotellaceae bacterium
TGAAATTCTTGCACATTTTGAGATAAAATTGTTACCTTTGCAGCCTAAATGCAACTTTTGGGTTCAAAAGCGTGCATTTTTAGTGTGTTAATACTGTTTTTTCAGCAGGAATTAATTACTGAGTTGAATAATAAATTCATTAACAAAAAAAATTGTATTATGTCTGAAATTGAAGAAAAAGTAAAGCAGATCATTACCGACAAACTTGGTGTTGACGAAGCAGAAGTAAAGCCAGAGGCAAGTTTCACGGGCGACCTTGGAGCAGACTCACTTGACACAGTAGAGCTCATCATGGAGTTCGAGAAAGTTTTCGGGATCAGCATTCCTGACGACAAGGCTGAGCAGATCACCACTGTAGGCCAGGCAATCTCTTACATTGAGGAGAACGCAAAATAAATTTTTGGACACAATTATGAATTACGGGTCATGAAGCAGGCAATGTCTGCGTCATGATTTGTAATTCATAATTTTTTTTTAGAATTATTCTACCAATAATAATAAAGTATACTATTATATGGAATTGAAAAGAGTTGTTGTTACTGGACTGGGCGCTTTGACTCCGCTTGGCAATAATGTTGAGGAGTCTTGGGAGAATCTCAAGAACGGTAAGAGTGGCGCGGCTCCAATTACGCATTTCGACGCCTCTCAGTTTAAGACACAGTTTGCCTGCGAGGTGAAGGGATTCAATGCCACTGACTTCGGAATTGACCGCAAGGAGGCACGCAAGATGGATATATATACGCAGTATGCCATCGCTGCCGCCAAAATGGCCATTGAGGACTCCGGGATGGACCTCGACACGATCGACAAGAACGAAATCGGAGTGGTGCTCGGCGTAGGAATCGGAGGAATACACACCTTTGAGGAAGAGGCCGGCAACTATGCCCTCCACGGACCTGAGATGGGTCCGAAGTTCAACCCCTTCTTTATCCCGAAGATGATTGCAGACATCGCTGCAGGACTTATCTCCATCGACTATGGATTCCATGGACCGAACTATACTACTACATCTGCATGCGCATCGTCCACTAATGCCATCGCCGACGCTTTCGCACTGGTACGTCTGGGCAAAGCCAACGCTATGATCACAGGTGGTGCCGAGGCAGCCATCTGGCCTTCTGGTGTGGGTGGTTTCAATGCGATGAAAGCACTCTCTACCCGCAACGATGAGCCTGAGAAGGCCAGCCGTCCTTTCAGCGCAAGCCGCGACGGATTCGTCATGGGCGAGGGAGCCGGAATACTCGTGCTTGAGGAGCTGGAGCATGCCAAGGCAAGAGGTGCCAAGATTTATGCCGAAATCGCCGGAGTGGGCATGTCGGCCGACGCTTACCACATCACAGCCTCACACCCTGAAGGACTGGGAGCCAAGCTTGTGATGCAGCGCGCACTGAAGGACGCTCAGCTCAAACCTGAGGACATCGACTACATCAACGTGCATGGAACTTCCACACATGTGGGCGACATCTCAGAGGCCAAGGCCATCAAGGAGGTGTTCGGAGAGAGCGCATACAAACTCAACATCAGCTCAACCAAGTCGATGACTGGCCACCTGCTCGGTGCAGCCGGAGCAGTTGAAAGCATCATCAGCGTTCTGGCCGTGAAGAACGACGTTGTTCCGCCGACAATCAACCACGACCCGGAAGACAAGGACGAGGAAATCGACTACGAGCTTAACTTCACGTTCAACCAGGCTCAGCATCGCACCGTACGTGCGGCACTCAGCAACACATTCGGATTCGGAGGACACAACGCATGTGCCATCTTCAAGAAATATGAGGAATAAGAAAGCTCCTGAATCTACATGTTGCTAAGAAACATATACGACAAGACAAGGCTCCTGTTCCGAAGGGATAAGGAGCCTTTTTTGCTGTTGAGGAAGATACTGGGGTTCTACCCCAAGGACATCACTCTGTATCAGACCGCACTCAAGCACAAGTCCACTAACTTCAAGGGAGGCAGCCACAAGAACAACGAGCGCCTGGAATTCCTCGGCGACGCCGTGCTGGGATGTGTGGTGGCCGACCTCCTCTATGAGAAATACCCTAAGCGCCAGGAGGGGTTCCTCACCACGCTTAGGAGCAAACTCGTAAGGAGGGACATGCTCAACAAGCTGGCCGACAAAATCGGACTCGACCAGCTCGTGGACTATTCCGGCAGAAAGACATCGGCACACAACAGCTATATGGACGGCAACGCGTTCGAGGCACTCGTCGGCGCTGTCTACCTCGACCGGGGATACGACTATGCCGTCTTTTTCATCCGCGACCGTGTCTTCCGCAAGCACGTCGACATCGAGGAGGTGTCGAAGACGGAGGAGAACTTCAAGAGCAAGCTCATTGAGTGGTGTCAGAAGCATCAGTTCGACTTCATCTTTGAAGTGGTCAGCGAGGTCGTGCAGCCCGACAGGAACTCCACGCTCTTCACAACCCGGGTCACCATAGAGGAGCAGTATTGCGGGACAGGCGAGGGCTACTCAAAAAAGGAAAGCCACCAGGACGCGGCACGCCACGCCTACGCACACATCAAGCGCGACAAGAACCTATACAATTCCATACTGGAATCCCACAAAAAACGGCTGAAAGAAGAAAAGACCGAAGAATAAGCCCGTTTTTTGTTACGATTGGGTTAATTATTCCTTATTCATTCTTCAAAGTTCATTATATTTTCGTATCTTTGCCGTAATTTGTCAAACCAAACAACAATGAATCCGACAAAACTACTTAATAAATTCTATTTCGCAAGAAGACAAAAAGCCATACAGCTATATGACAACCATGCTGAGGAAATCCAGATGGAGGTCATGCGCCACCTGATAGACAGGGCAAAGGACACGGAGTGGGGCCGTCAGCACAATTTCTCCTCCATCAACACTTATGAGGACTTTGCTGCGCAGATGCCCGTTAACTCCTATGAAGAACTGAAAGGATATATCCATCGCATGCGCGAGGGAGAGATCGACATCCTCTGGCCTGGAAAGGTGCAGTGGTTTGCCAAGTCTTCCGGTACGACCAACGACAAGAGCAAGTTCATCCCCGTCAGCAAGGAAGGGCTGAAAGGCATACACTACAAAGGTGGGTCTGACTGCATATCATGCTACCTCGCCATCCGGCCCAAAAGCAAGCTTTTCAAGGGTAAGAGCCTGATTCTGGGAGGAAGCCATGCCCCCAACCTGAATACGCCGAGTACGCTCGTCGGCGACCTCAGCGCCATTCTCATCGAGAACGTGCCAAAGGCCGTCAACCTCACCCGCATCCCGAAGAAGAAAGTCGCGCTGCTGTCGGACTTTGAGCAGAAGCGCGACCAGATTGCACGTATTGCCATGAACAAGAACGTGACCAACATCAGCGGCGTCCCGTCGTGGATGATGTCGGTGCTCACCCGTATGCTCGAGATTTCCGGAGAAGAGACCATCGACAAGATATGGCCCAACCTCGAAGTGTTCTTCCACGGTGGAGTGGCCTTCACGCCCTACCGTGAGCAGTACAAGCGCATTATAAAGAATCCGGACATGTGCTACATGGAGACCTACAACGCCTCCGAGGGATTCTTCGGCATCCAGACCGACCTGTCCGACTCGTCGATGAAGCTCATGATTGACTACGGCGTATTCTACGAGTTCATACCGATGAGCGAATTTGGAAAGAAAGACGCAACGGTGGTTCCGCTGTGGGAGGTGCAGACAGGTGTGAACTATGCCATGGTCATCAGCACCACATGCGGACTTTGGCGATACGTCATCGGAGACACAGTGCAGTTCACGCAGAAAAACCCCTACAAGTTCTTCATCAGTGGGCGAACCAAGCATTTCATCAACGCATTCGGAGAGGAACTCATCGTCGACAACGCGGAGAAAGGACTTGAGCAGGCATGCCTCGCCACGGGCGCGCAGGTCAGGGAATACACAGCCGCACCCATCTTCATGGACGACAACGCCAGATGCCGCCACCAGTGGATTGTGGAGTTCGCCAAGAAACCGGAGTCGATCAGCGAGTTCGCCGCCATTCTCGACCGCTCGCTGCAGGCCATCAACTCCGACTATGAGGCCAAACGATACAAGAACATCACACTGCAGCCACTCGAAATCATAGAGGCAAAGACCGGCCTGTTCGACCAATGGCTGAAAAACAAAGGAAAACTGGGAGGACAGCACAAAATTCCCAGACTCAGCAACTCACGCGAATATATCGAGGAACTGATTGCCCTCAACCAGAAGGAAGAGTAAGCAACCGTTATTACCCCAAAAAAGTACGCCATCAAGGCATGCGGAAATTCTTTCAGCTATATTGCATCGTATTATGGGCAATACTGATGGTGGCATGCGCCAACCTCGGTACGCCAGATGGAGGTCCCTTCGACGAGGAACCTCCGAAAATCGTTGGCACATCGCCAAAGTTTGGTGCCATAAACTCCAAGCACAAGAAGATTGTGCTGATGTTCAACGAGAACATCAAGCTCGACAATGCCATGGAAAAGGTGGTGATCTCACCACCACAAATCAACCAGCCCGACATTGACGCAGCAGGAAAGAAAATCACCATCACGCTGAACGACACCCTCAAGCCGGGACTGACATACACCATCGACTTCGCTGACGCCATTCAGGACAACAACGAGGGCAATCCGATGGAAGACTATGCCTTCACGTTCTCCACGGGCGAGGTGGTCGACACCTTCCAAGTGTCGGGATATGTGCTCGACGCATCCAATCTCGAACCGATGAAAGGCCTGCTCGTCGGACTCTACCGGATTCCAGACGGGGAGACCGACGTGCCCGACAGCATTTTCCGGACCAAAGAGTTTGAACGCGTTTCCCGGACCGACGCCGCCGGACATTTCGTCATCAAGGGACTCGACCAGGAGGCACAATACCGTGCTTTCGCACTCAAGGACCAAGACCAGGACTTCCGCTTCAGCCAAAAAGCGGAGATACTCGGATTCAACAAAACCATCATCACACCCTCAGCCAAGCCCGACATACGGCAGGACACCGTGTGGCACGACTCCATTCACTACGACTCCATCATCTACAAGCCCTACACCCATTACTATCCTGACGACATCGTGATCAAGGCATTCACAGAGGATGGACAGAACCGCGCCTACCTGAAGGGAGAGCGGCCGCAACTGGAGAAATTCACAATCTATTTCACGGCTCCTGACTCCGTCCTGCCAGTCATCAAAGGCATCAATTTCGATGAGAGAGACGCATTCGTCGTAGATGCCAATGAGGGCAGGGACACGCTCACCTACTGGGTGCGCGACTCGCTCGTCTACAACAACGACACACTCTCATTCCTGATGACCTACAACTACACCGACACGCTCAACCAGCTGGTGGAACGGACGGACACGATGCGGATGCTCTCCAAGGTGACGTATGAGAAGGTGCAGAAGCAGAAGAAAAACGAGTGGGAGGAATACCGCAAGAACTATATCAAGGAATACAAGCAGAATCTGCGTCGTCGTAAGCGTGAGGGCGCCAGCCCGGACGACGGTGGAGGCACGCCCCCCGACCCGTCTGCCCCTCTGCAGCCGGTACATATAGGAGAAAAGCCGAGCCAGCCGAATCAGGCCGCTCCTGACTCTGTGGCGGCAAGGAAAGAAACCACGCCGAAGGTGAAGACCGAGGAAGAGGAGTACGACGAGTTCGTCTACGACTTCGACGAGCCCAAACCGGCTGCTCCCACGAAGGACGAGGCGGCACGCGACACAACAGTGCTGCCACCAGACACGCTGCCCATCCCGACGGTGACAAAGACAGAGACAGAACCGTCCACAGCCTCCACCAGCAGCCGGAAAAAACGGAAAAAAGCGAAAAAGAGCCGCAAGTCGCGCAAGAAGCAGACGGCTGAGGAAGACTCAGGCGCAGGCGATGAGGCTGAGGCCAAGGAGAAAAAGTCCAGAAAGGAGAAGAAAAGCGAGAAGGACGAAGACATTGAGGTGCCACCGATGCCGGAGACATTCCTCGAGGTGAAGTTCTCCAACGCAAGCATCAGCCCCGACCAGAATATCGACATCTCTTTCCGTGAGCCTATCGACACGGCCTATGTCGACAAATTCCATTTCTACCACACCGTGGACTCGGTGGACTACGACCTGCCGTTCCTCCTGAAAAGGATTCCAGGCAGCATGATGCAATACCGGCTTTATGCCGAATGGGAGCCCGACAGCACTTACACGCTACGAGTGGACACAGGAGCGGTCGTCAGCATGTACGGCAAGCGGATGGCCGGCATGAAGAAGTCCATCAAGGTGAAAGGTCTTGACAAGTTCAGCCAGCTCACCGTGAACCTTCATAACACCGACCCCTCAGCCGTCGTGATACTGCTCAACCAGAGCGGTAAGGAGATGAAACGTCAGAAGGCGGAGGGCGGCAAAGTGGACTTCTTCTACGTGGATCCCGGCGTCTACTATCTGTCCATGTACTACGACCTGGACGGCAACGGCCAATGGACCACCGGAGACTATGACGCACAGCGTCAGCCAGAGCCCGTGTTCTTCTGCCCGCAGGAATTCAACCTGCGCGCCGAGTGGGAGAACAGCCAGGACTGGAATCCGGAGAGCACACCGCTGTTCAAACAGAAACCGGAGAAAATCACGAAGCAGAAGCCCGACAAGAAAAAACAGCGCAAGAGCAAGAATGCGGAACGCGAGGAGAAGAAACGAAACGAAAAATAACAGGGATTTCCAAAAACACCATCAGCCATGATACAAGACCATCATCTGCTTCCCTGCTACCATGAGGGGGTGATAGAGGCGGGGTGTGACGAGGCTGGAAGAGGTTGTCTTGCCGGCAGTGTATATGCCGCAGCGGTCATCCTTCCCCCCGACTATGCCAACCCGCTGCTGAACGACTCAAAACAGCTTTCAGAGAAAGCGCGCTATCAGCTGCGCGAGCAGATTGAGCACGATGCGGTGGCATGGGCACTGGGTGTGGTCACGGCTGAGGAAATCGACAAGATGAACATCCTCCGTGCCAGCATCACGGCCATGCACCGGGCTTTGGACCAGCTGAAAGTGAGACCGCAGGAACTGATTATCGACGGCAACAGGTTCTACCCTTACGGGAATCTGCCTTACACCACCATCGTCAAGGGCGACGGAAAATACCTCTCCATCGCCGCCGCGTCGATCCTGGCTAAAACCTACCGCGACGACTACATGAGGCAAATCCATCAGGAATACCCGTTCTATGGATGGGACCACAACGCAGGATATCCCACGAAAGAACACCGCCGTGCGATTGCCGAACACGGCATCTCCCCTTACCACCGAAAGACTTACAACCTGCTGGGCGACACCCAACTGTCGCTCGACCTCGATTTTGGATAGAAAACCCTTTATTCCACTTATACAATCCATGGAACTCAACAAATTCGACCGACAACTCAAATTGCTGGAGATGCTCATCGACAACATGTACCTCACGATACAGGAGATGGGCAAGAAACTCGGCATATCCACACGGTCGGTCTACAGATATATCCAGTTCTTCGAAGACAACGGATTCGACGTCTACAACGACCAGGGAATCTACAGCGTGGGCCATAACTCACCGTTCGTGGCAGCCGTCACGAAAAAAATACATTTCACCAACGAAGAGCTCAACTGCCTCGGACTGCTCATCTCAAGGGCCGACCGCACCAACCCTGTGGTCAACAAGCTGAAATACCGGTTCAGGAATATCTACGGCATGAACTTCGGAGTAGACGATTTCCGCTTCGACAAAAACATCTCCGACAACGTGGAGGTGCTCAGAACGGCTATTGAGAACCGGCGCCTGTGTGTGCTTCAGAAGTACAACTCGTTGAACAGTAAAGACCAACGCGACCGTCTCGTCGAACCATTCCAGTTTATGAACAACACCAACGAAGTGAGGTGCTTCGAGCTGGAGTCCGGCATGTGCAAGAATTTCAAGGTGACACGCATCAAGGGCAAGGTGATCATGAAAAAGGAGAAATGGAAGCACGACGACCTGCATGTCAATTATTTCACGGACATTTTCGGATTCTCCAGCGCCCAGGTCTGGAAAGTGATACTCAGGCTCACCACTGTCTCAAAAACCATCCTCATGGAGGAGTTCGGACTTGAAGAGATACGTTTTGTGCAGGAAGACGACGTACACTTCCTTGTCCACCTTCCTGTATGCAACATGAAAGGGGTGGGGCGATTCGTGATGGGACTCATCGACGAGGTGGAAGTCGTCAAAGGAGATGAACTCCGACAGTATGTCAACGAAAAACTACACCGTATATAATTTCTGAAATTTGAAATTTAATCTTTAAACTTTAAACTTTAAACTTTCAACTTTCAACTAAATACACACCTCTCATGAAGAAAATTCTATTCAGCACCATGTCTGCAGTCCTGATGCTCGCGCCATCGGCATCTGCACAAATCCGCATCAACCAGGTGGGGATGTATCCACTGCAAGAAAAGACTGCAGTCGTCGAAGGAAAGGTGAAGGCGGGAAACGTGAAAATCACCGATGCCTCCACTGGCAAGCAGGCGGTGAAGCCGGTTGTGCTGCGCACGGCTGTCTCCCCATGGTCAGGCAAGACACGCACGGTGGTGGACTTCTCATCGCTGACACAGCCAGGACGATATGTCATCCAGTGCTCCGGTCAGTCGGCTGAGTTCACCGTGGGGGCTTCAGCCCTGCGAGACGCCACAGCAGCCACCCTGAAAGCCTTCTACCTCAACCGCACCGCCATGCCCATTGAGGCGGCTTATGCAGGAGAGTATGCACGCCAGGCTGCACATCCCGACACGATGGTCTACATCCATCCGTCGGCCGCATCGTTAGGACGACCGGAAGGCACCGTCGTCTCCTCACCTCTCGGATGGTACGACGCCGGAGACTATAATAAGTATATCGTGAACTCGGCTTTCTCCGTCGGCATCATGCTGGCGTCGTACGAGCAGAACCAGGACTATTTCCGGCAGCTCAGCGTCAATATACCCGAGAGCAAGAACGGGACACCCGACGTGCTCGACGAACTGATGTATAACCTGAAATGGATGATTACGATGCAGGACCCCTACGACGGAGGCGTGTACCACAAACTCACCACCCCGAATTTCGAGGCTTTCATCATGCCGTCAGAATGTAAGCAGAAACGTTACGTCGTACAAAAGAGCACGGCAGCCACACTCGACTTTGCGGCTGTGATGGCTCAGGCAGCACGAATCTACAAAGGCAACAAGGACTACCCCGACTTCTCAGCGCAGGCTGCCAAGGCAGCCATTGCCGCATACGGATGGGCTGAGCATAATCCGCATATCTACTACCGTCAGGGACGAATGAACGAACAGTTCAAGCCCGAGGTGTCCACAGGGGACTATGGCGACGGAAATGTGAGCGACGAATGGTACTGGGCTGCCACCGAACTTTATCTTCTCACCGGCGACAAGCAGTTCCTCACTGTCGTAGGCAACCACCAGCCCCATCGTTTCACCACCCCCGTGTGGGGAAACGTGCGTACGCTTGGCTCTTATGAATGGATGATGCACCAGCCCACCTCAGATTTCGCACAGTCATGCCGCAAGCAGCTTGTCAGCTATTGCGACAGCATCGTAGCCACCACGGCCGCCTCTGCCTTCCAGACTCCGAACGGCAACTCGCCGCGTGACTTCGGATGGGGATGCCTGGCAGAGACATTCTGCGCCAACGGATTGTCGTTGTTGTATGCTTATCGTCTCACGGGCAACAAGGCTTATCTCACCGCCGCCCAGCAGAACGCTGACTACATCTTCGGGCGCAACGCCACAGGATACTGTTATCTCACCGGATTCGGCAGCAAGAGCCCGATGTTTCCTCATCACCGCATCTCCGCCTCCGACGGTATTGAGAAACCGCTGCCGGGCATGCTCGTGGGCGGTCCCAACCCCGGACAGCAGGACATCGCCAACGTGAAGAGCTATCCGTCGAAGGAACCGGACGAATCGTATGCTGATGTCACGGACTCATACGCCTCCAACGAGATTGCCATCAACTGGAACGCGTCGCTGCTGGCCATGCTCGGATGGCTCGAGGCGGAACAGGCGAAAAGTGAATAGTGAAAAGTGAATAGTGAAAAGTTTATTTACTCTTATCGATGGGCGTTCAGATTATTTCAGATGATCGATAAGGGAAAACATTTTATTCAGTGTGATAGAGGATAGTGAAAAATAGTAATTGATAAAGATTATGAAAGCCGTAGTAGACGATAAAATACCCTATATTCGCGGACAGATAGAGCAGCTTGTAGGCGAGGTGGTCTATCTGGCTGGCAGTGCCATATCCAAAGACGACGTGAAAGATGCCGACATCCTCATTGTCCGCACACGCACACAGTGTGACCGCCAGCTGCTGGAAGGCAGCCGTGTGGGGCTGGTGGTCACTGCCACCATCGGTTACGACCATCTCGACACCGCCTATCTCGACTCGGCTGGCATTCGCTGGACCAACTGTCCGGGCTGCAATGCGTCGTCCGTATGCCAGTACGTGCACAACTCGTTGCTTGCCACTGGATATTTGCAGCCAGGACTGACTGCCGGAGTTGTGGGTGTGGGGCATGTAGGCACCCTCGTGGCCGACGACCTCGAACGATGCGGCATGCGTGTGCTGCGCTGCGACCCGCCAAAGGGTGAGCCCGCCACGCTCGACGAGATTGCCCGCCAGGCCGACATCATCACCTTCCATACGCCGCTCACACGCGACGGGGAACACCCCACATGGCATCTGGCTGACGACGGATTTTTCCACAGTTTACAACGAAAACCGCTTGTCATCAACTCCAGCCGCGGGGCTGTCGTCGATAACGACGCCTGGCTTCGCGCCTTGGACGGAGGACTTGTGGCCGATGCCGTTGTCGACACATGGGAAGGAGAACCGGCACTCAACCAGGAACTGCTCTGCAAGGCAGTTATCGCCACGCCGCATATCGCAGGATACTCAGCCGACGGGAAGGCCAACGCCACGCGTATGTCATTGCAGGCCGTCTGTGAATTCATCGGCAAGCCGTTCACACTCGACATCCAGCCACCCGGACTGCCCGACGGTTTTTCCTACGGAGAAGAGACCCAAGGACCACTGAGGCTCTACGACCCGCGTGTGGACACTGCTCAGCTGAAAGCGAACCCTGGGAAATTTGAATATTTCAGGGGACACTATCCGCTGCGGAGAGAGAGATGACAAATTTTTCCGAAGACGGCAGAGTGGCAGCAGGCATCATACATGACATCATACATTTTTGCCCCGCAGCAAACATCGGTTGGCTGCGGGGCGAAATGGTTTTCTGACATGTTTGTGTCACTTTTTGTCGATGGGCATAATTCTGTGCTTTTGCTTGATGGGCAAGGTAGTGAAGATGTCGCCGGCGGTGACGACGAAAGAGACGACACGGTCGGCGTCGGTGTTGTTTTTCTCAAAAGCCACAGTGAGCTTGTTTCCCGACATGTTCGCGTCAAACCAATCCGTCTGCAGCCGATGGGCGTCGTCATCCTTGGTGATGATGCTTCCGGTATTGTACTGCACCTGTGCAATCCATGGCGCGGTGTAGTTCTTGCAAGTGAAGTGAACGGTTTCAGCCTCGGGTTCTACGACGAAATATCCCTCTTCCATGGAGATGTTTCCGCTGGCCACCCATTCCATGGGTTCCCAGTCTCCGTATTTTTCTTCGTCCGACGAACAACTGCATATCAGCAAAGGGGCTGAGATAAGCAGTAATAAGAGTGATTGTTTCATGTTTGTTGTGAGTTTTCAGTTTTCAGTTTTTAGTTTTCAGTTTTTTAGTAGGTTGCTTCCTTTTGAATGGTTTCTCCATTGTCGAAAGGTCCGATGTTCCATTGTGGCTCGTCGTCCTCCTTTTGGCATGACGAAATGGCTACTATCGAGATGAAAGCCCAAATGATTAACGAAAGAATTCTCATAATATTATAGTTTTCAGTTTTTAGTTTTCAGTTTTTAGTTGGTCGGACGGGTCTGACAGGTCTGACTGGTCAGACTCATCTTTTTTATTCTGTTGGCTTCTGTTTGAAGTTTTGCTGGATCAGTGCTTTGACCAATTCCATGCCCTGAGTCGGATGGACAGTGATGCCGGTGTATCCTCTGGACTGGTCAACCCCAGCGAAGTCAGCGAAAAGGATGCCTACGGGGCCTACGTTGTACTCGTTGTTGAGAAAGTTGAATGCCACCATGTTCTTTTCCTCTGCATTTGCACGGTAAGTGTCTGATGCCCCCGATCTGTTACATGATGATGCGAAATTGAACACCCATACCGGCAGTTCGGCGCCCATGTCGCGGCCGGTTGCTTCTTTCAGCATATTCCTCACACTGAACCCACTTTCACTATGTCCGTAGACTTCCTCGTCTTGAATCCAAAGAGGACTGCGGGTACCTTTCAAGTTGACAATCATACCTTTCTGTTGTTCTTCGAAGAAAGGACTTCTGCTCCAATTCTCGAAGAAGGCTCCAACCGGCCAGGTGGAATACTTGTAAGGCGAGAAGACAAGGATTTTTCCTCTCAACTCATCCACCGTGAGCCTTGCATCGAACTGCGCGAACATGCCGTTGTATTCCTCGCTGTGCAGAAGTCTGTTGAACTGCTGTCCCCATTTACTGATTTGAGAGCCTTCTCCTTGGGGCTTGTCTGCCACCACGATGGCAAATTCCATGGGATTCTGGCTGACCAGGCTTGTCAGACGCTGGAAGGCATCGCTGGCAAGCATGGTCGTGGCCACGCTTCCGCTGTGGCATCGCAGTTCTCCATCTTCATCGAGCTGGAAAGAGAAGGTGAAAGCTCTCACTCCGGCTTTCCACAACTCTTCGACCGTGAGATCCTGTGTGCGTCCTGTCAGGTTTCCATAATTGTATCTGCAGGGGCCCCAGGCATCGAATCCAGTCCAAGGCTCAGCTGTTGCCGCATTGTGGGCACCTGGAATGGAGAGGTCTGCCACGAGCTTCTGTCCGTCGAGCCGCGACATCCAGTCGTGGTTGTCCTCTTCCGTCTTGAACTCATTGAAATAATCTGGGTCGTAAGCTTCTTCTATATTTTCCTGACTGAGCCTGTTCCATGCTTCAAGCAGAAATAGATAATCTTTGCCCCTTCCGTCTTGGAGCGTTATGCCGCCTTTGAGTCCCTGTGCGTTGATGGTTTTGCCAGACAGACGGAAAACCTGTTGCTTGGGGTAATGAGGGGTCCATTCGTTGTCGAGCTCTATGTGGATAGACGCGTCGAAGGAGTTGGTGGTGTAAGAGAATTTTGCGCTATAGTTGTCGCCCCATCGCATGACCAGCCGTGGAACTTCGTCGTCAGAGAAATAATATCGGCGGAAATGTCCTTGTGTCTTGCTGTCGAACTCATAGACATCCAGCACGTGGGCATAGTCTACAGATGGTGCCTCAGCGTACGACCCTTGCATAGCCATTGCTGTACCCTTTGCGTCGTAGGCGCAGTACCAGAGGCCTCTCCATATTCTATCATAAACTGTCTGCGGAATTTCCGGAAGTGGAATTTCCGGGTCGTCATCATCGCTTCTGGTGCATCCGGCAAGCGTAGGCAGTAGGAGAGGAAGTAGGATGACATATATAAAATAACGATGCATAGTGGTTGTCTGTTTTTTTTGTTTTTGTTGTCGGACTCGTCTGACAGGTCCGACCAGTCCGACCTGTCTGACTTGATTGATTATTCTTCAGTTTCTTAGTCTCCCATGTAAGATCCCATGAAGAGGATGGTGCCTGAGGTGGATTCTTGGATGAGGTAAGCGAACGGACGGTCGGCGATGAAGTCGGATGGGGGCTCATTGGCTGAGACATATCCTCCTGCAATGGTGACGGCTGCCACTTTCGTTCCTTCCTCGTTGACCTCGATTTTTGCTGCCTGCTTGAACAGGTTGACAAAGAGGTTCTTGTCCGTGATGTTCGGAAACTCAGCCTCCGTTGTGAAAGCCTTGGTGATTCCCATGTTCTTCAGATGGTCGATAAGGTTGATGTCGGCCGATGTGGTGAAGCGTGGAATCTTCACGGTGATGCTGTACGGATACATGTCTGCTTTTATCATCTTGAAGGTCTCGGCGTCCAGGTTGCTGAGCATCTGGCTGACCGTGACATCGCGGTCGGGGAGCATTAGGAACATTTGGAAGGCTCCGCTGGAGTAGGGCAGGCAGACGCACGAGAAGTTCTTGAGATGGGTCCAGAGAATCATCGCATTACGGAACATCATGGGTTTGGTAATCTGTGTGCCGTTTTCCTTCGTGAATGTCTCTTCTTTGGTGTGCTTCGGGTTGAAACGGTCGGTCCATGTGGCCTTGAAGTAAATGGCGTTGAGCAGGTAAAGCAATTCATCCGGTTTTGTTTTGTCGAGGATTTTCGTGATGGTGTTTTCCGTTTGGTCGGCACACCATTTGTTGATTGTACCGACAGCCGAAGGGGAGGAGAAGTCGAGTGACTGAGCAGCAGCCTTATAGTAGTTCTGCATGTCCTGGGCAAAGCCGGACTTCAGCTTTACGTTCTCCGCTGCGTTGACGAAAATGGCATTGGCGATGTTGAGCTTGACGTTGGGGTCTACTTTTGGCGCGTTCTCGATGAGGTTGGCGCAGAACTCGTTGACGGCAGTCTTGTCGGCATCATTGAAGCCCATCGCGTCCATGATTTGCTGTGCCGTCTCTCCTTCAGCGCCGTCGTTGAGCATGCCGAGCACGAAGGACACGCTCAGCGGTGAGAGCACCTGGCTCTTTTTCTTGTCATACGTTTCCTTGAAGAGCTTGAAGGAGAAGTCGTTGACTGCATTCACATAACTTTTCTGGGCATCGGTCAGTTTGATGGGGTTCTTCTTCGGAATCATGTCGACGACGGTCTCCTCTTTTTCATAGGCATCTTGTTCCTGGTTTTGTGGAAGCTCGTTTTCCTTCTCGTCATCGTCGGAGCATGAGAGAAGCGGTGCGGCTGCGAAAAGCAGCAGGCAGGGGATTAAAAGTAGATGTTTCATGATGTTATAGTTTTTAGTTTTCTGTTTTTAGTTGGTCGGACATGTCGGACAGGTCAGACAGGTCCGACCCGTCAGACATCAATCTGTTTATTTGATGTTGAGGCGCAGTCCGAGGGAGAGGTTGAGTCCGACGGGATAGTCGCCGTAGAAAGTATGCACAGAAGTGCTGTTCTTGATGTGGTAGGACAGTCCGGGCTCGGCATAGACGCTGAATGTGCGGTTGAGCTTGAATTCCGCTCCTGCGGCTGCGTTGAGCGAGAACTGCAGGGGATGGATATGGATGTCCTTGGTTTCGATGGACTTCTGAAACTTGAAGTTCATTTCTCTGACGGTCTGCTCTCCCTTGAACATCTTTTCTGCCATGATTCCGGCAGACGCGTAGATGTTGAACCGTTGGTTCTGCCAGATGCTGTAGCTCATGTTGACTGGGATGCCGATGTAGTTGAGCTGTTGCTTGGTCTGGTGCCATTTTTCGTAGTTGTTCCTTCCGTCCGATATGTCGGAGTTCTGGCGGGTGTAGGTGATTCCGCCTTCTATGCTCCACCGGTCGTTCAGGCGGTAGCTGACCATGACACCGAACCGCAGCGGCTGATGGTGACGGACGTTTTCTTTGCTCTTCTGTTCCGTTTTGATTTTTCTTGGCGACAGTTTTCCGTCAGAATCGTCTTTGCCGGAGTCGTCGTTGCCACCGGGGCTATCCGGTTTGTCGCCGCCCGGCTTGTCGGGGTCGTTGCCGCCCGGCTTTTCAGGGTCGTTCAGCGGGTCGTCTCCTGGGCTGCTATAGTAGACAGATGAATTATCAAATATACTCGATGGTGAGCCTCCTATTCCATTGTTGGCGAAGAATGCCTTGGCCATGAGCTTGGGAGCGTCTGTCGGCGATGTGTTTTGTCCTCCTGTGGTCGTGGCAAGGGCGGGGAGGTGGCGTGTCGGCCTTTGCGGATTTCGTCCTGATGGTTGTTGGCTGTCGGGTTTCCTGTTGTCCTGTGCCGTGATCTCCGAGGGCTTGACGGCCGTGGAGGTTGCAGGAGGGGTGTTTTCTTCCGGTTTGTGGGGAGAAAGCCCGGTGGCTTTTTCCTGCGGCTCAGTTTCGGCCAGGAGTTGCGGCTGGTTTTCGGTTTCTGTATGGCTATCCGAATGACTGTCTTCTGCTACAAGAGGAAGGCTGGATGTACGGTCAGCTTCTTTGCTGTCGCTCATGCCTTGAGGTCTCGCAGCATTTCTTGCTGTCTCATGGCTGAGACACAGGCCGGCGTCATTGTCCGGTTTGCTTTGGGCGGAGAGCTGCAGGGGCGTTTGCCTTGAGATTGAAGGAACCGCGTCGGACGAAGTCTCCGGGTGCGTTTCGGACGGGTGTTCAGCAGTCGTTGTTGTGTCTGTCAGATTCGTGCCAGAGGCTGGTGCGGGTGTCCCTTGCGTTGCTGCTGGGACTGACTGTCTGGCTTGCCTTTTTGCGTCCTTGCTGCCTCCGTCGTTTCCGCTCAGCATCCACCATGCACCGCTGGCAAGCAGCAGCACGACTGCGGCCGCTGCTCCTATCCGCTGCCATCTCTGCCGTCGTACGGAAGGCTGGTTCGATGCCAGGGCTGTCTCTAACGCATCCCACGACACGGAGGGCACATCCATGCTGAAGTCGTCCAGCTTCTGGCGCATTTCTTTTATAGTCTGTTCGTTCATCGTGTTCTGCGTTTGGATTGTTGATAATCTTTGATTTTCTTCGACAGCAGGTTCTTGGCCTTGCTGAACTGAGAGGCTGAGGTGTCCTTCTTGATTCCGAGATGGTCGGCTATCTGCTGGTGCGACCACCCCTCAAACACAAAGAGGTTGAGCACGGTGCGGTAGCCGGTGGGCAGTTCCCGTATCAGCTGGTGCAATTCCTCGGGAGGGATGTCGCTGAGGGTGGCTTCTTTCTCTTCCGTCTCGTCGGCTATGTTCTGGCTGAGCGGCGCCAGCTCATGCAGCTTACGCTCTTTGAGAAATTTCAGCGACTGGTTGACGGCAATGCGTGTGGTCCATGCCTTCAAGGAGCCTTCGCCTTTGTATCGGAACTGTGAAACGTGGGACAGGATGCTGACGAGCGTGTCCTGCACCACGTCTTTCAGGTCTTCGTCGTCTGCCACATACCGGGCGCATACGGCCGTGAGTTTTCCTGCGTAGAGAGTATAGAATTCCCTAAGGGCGGCTTTGTCGCCACCCTGCAGCTGCCTCGCAAGGCGTTCCTCGTTATGTCCCGATTGTCGTTGCACGCGTCTGTCTGTCGGACAAGATTTTGATGTTTCTGCCCTTATAAATCTAAAAATTCGAAAAACTTGCCTGAAAAAAGAATAAATTTAAGGCGAGAACAAAAGAATCGTTGCTTAGAAATTGAGAATGATGATTTTGGGGATTTTGCGAAGGTTATTCGTTCCAATAGTCTCTATGATCATATTTTTTTTTGGCTATAAAGGTACGATTCTTATGTCAAACCGCCAAAAATATATACTATATTTGGCGGTTTGGGGTAAAAAATGATGGCATTCCGCCAAAAATAATATATTTGTGGCATGCCCGATTCGTTGCTGTTTTGATAGAACCTTGCTGAAACATATCTGCCACTGGCTTCTTTTGTCCTTCTTTTTGTTGTTTTCCGCCTATTCACGACTCCATCTCTTTCACATGGCAAATGCATTATTTTACCTTCTCAATCCAACTTTACGCCAAATGGATGAAATGGATGATGGTGTTTTGCCTTTTTTCTTTTATCTTAGCCACGAAGAAATAAAAAAGTTGCCCGTACTTTTGCGATAATCAGATTTATTTCATAAATTTGTATAAAATCGCAAACCTTTTGTAAATAAAGGCAGTCTGAGGGATTGAGGAAAAATCGGGTTACGAATAAGAGACCGTTCTCAATTCCGCATTCTGCTTTGATTTGCTTGTCAATGAACTCCCGACGCTAAACCACCAGCCTGTTTAATGGCTCATTGTCGGGGACAAAGGTACAAATAAAATATGATATGGACAAATAAAAATTGTCTATTAACACACATCTTTAATAATATATACTAATAATGACAAGAAAATACTAACAATTTATAAAAGACATTGATTAAATGGATTTTCTTTTCTTCAAAATGATTAAATTTGCAACATAAATAGACATTGTATGAAGAAAGAATTTAAAGAAGACAATATGATACTTTTAGAGTATCGTACCAAATACTACTTCATAAGTTGCGTACTAGACATTTTAGAAGAAAAGAAAAATCTTTTTAAACAAGATGAAGTTGATGCACAAGATGTTTTCAGTATATTCCAACAGAGATATTCTAATATGGATACACATTGGAATATCCCTGCTAAACAGCTTGAGATTTATCTACTTCATATGAGATGGATGGGACTTATAGGACTTAATCAAACATCTGAAAGTTTGATGATTAGATTAACAGATGCAGGGAAAAATGCTTTTCAATCACAAGTATATCATAGTATAGCAGCAAATTTGTATTATTCAAAGAAAACAGAAATACTCACTAAAATTTCAATAGTAATTGCAATAATTTCCATGATTATCGCTCTTTTTGCATTGCTGTTGGGTTGTAGTGGAAGAGATTCCAATATTGGATTTACAATCAATAATGCATTGGCCTTTTTTCAGTCATTTTTTAGATGTTTTCCTCTCTGGATACAATAATCTGATTATTTTTTCGTAATTTTGCAAACAGATTTTAAATATTGAGCAAATAATGGCAGAAAGAAAAGAGTTCCTACAAGGTCGTAAGCCTGTGACATTCGTTGACCTGTTCGCCGGGGCGGGCGGCATCAGCGAAGGGTTTATGCAGGCCTACACCGACAGCAAATACTACGATTTCGTGCTGGCAAGCGACATCAACGAGAACTGCGAACTGACCCACCGTGTCCGTTACAACGAACAGTTGGGACTTAACACGAAGTTCGTCACGGAGGACATCTTGTCGCCGACATTCCTACCGCATTTGCTGAAGGAGCTGAAGGGCAAGCAGGTGGACGTGGTGACAGGCGGTCCCAGTTGTCAGTCGTTCAGCCTGTCGGGTCGGCGCAAGCGTTTCGATAAGCGCGACGGTCTTTTCAATCACTATTTGAAAGTGATTCGTGCCCTGCGTCCCAAATATTTTGTAATGGAGAACGTAAAGGGCTTGCTGACTAAGGACAATGGCCGTTTCAAGGTGGAGATTATGCGCGAAATGCGGTCGATTATCGACGACAAGGCCGTTGGCTCTTTCCTCACTTTTGTCGATGGACTGCTAAAGCAATCGTGTACTCCTTTCTTTGCCAGTGCTATGCTTGCCAAATTGCAGATGGAGATAACGAGCGACGAGGACAAGGCCAATGCCTACAAGGAGCAATTCTTTGACTTGCTGGACGGACAACTGCGTACCATTACCCGCCAGATAGACTACCGCATTAGCAAGTCCGACCGCTATATCAGTACCATCCGCCACGGACTTTATTTACTCCGCCGCAACGAGCAGCGTGAGAAGATAACTGCCGACATCATCAACGAGAAAACCGTGTCGAACATCGACAACGATATGTTTGCCGAGAAATTCAACGAGTTCCTTGCTGCCATTTCCGACGAGGAGATTTCTGCCAAGATTAAATTTGCCGTCGGTCAAGTCGAGGCTTTGAAAAATGCTGGGCAGGACACAGAGGACTTGCTGAATGCCGTTGAACTCTATTCGTATTCTCTTGACGAATGTTTTGAGGAGTTAAAAGGAATGGCCAAGGATAAGAAGTGCTTGCCAGAATACGACGGTATAATGAGCCACTTACGTTTGTACAATGTTGCGCAGATGGTGTTGCTGTCTTCCGACTATGGCGTACCGCAGAATCGTGAGCGCGTTGTTTTTATCGGTAGCCGTAACGACCAGAAGCCTGTCAAGGAGATTCCCGCCACGGTAAAGAAAGAAGAAAAGGTCACGGTTTACGAGGCCATTGCAGATCTTGATTTCATTGGCAATGGTGAGGTGCGGACTGAATATGCTGCGCCAGAGCCTCACCCCGAATGGGACGGACTTATTAAGCACCGTAAAGTAGATGGCGAGATATGCGATAATGCAGAGGCAATGACCTTTGCCGAATGGTCAAAGACTGGTCGTCTCTCACACCGCTTCACATACGACTGCCCACCATTCTACGTTAAGGATAAGGAAGAGTTGAACGGCAAGATGAACATGGAAACAGCCGAACTTTTCAATCATCAGACCAGCGCACAGAACGAAACCGTGATGCGTCGTCTGCAAGTTATTGCCGAGTGCGGTGGCTATACAGATGAGTGCAAAGCTAAACTGAAAGAACTGGGGTTGAAATCGCAGAAGCGCAATTACTTTGTATTGAAACCCGAAGCGCAAAGTCCGACAGTTGTCACAATGCCCGATGATTTCATACATTACTCCCGCTATCGTGCTATGACCGTCCGCGAAATGGCTCGTTTGCAGTCGTTTGATGACAGCTTCGTGTTCCAAGGAAAACGGCAGACTGGCGGTGACAAGCGTAAAAGTGAGATACCGCAGTACACGCTCGTCGGCAATGCCGTGCCGCCGCTGATGTCTCGCGCCATTGGAAATGAAATCCTCAAAAACATTGAATAGCCTATGATACACATGAGAGAGTTCAACGCCTTCGAGGCAAAGAATGTAAAGTTCCTCGTGAATAAGCAAGTTGCCTACGCGACTATCCAAATCACGGCGACTGGTTTCAAAAAGAGTATCCTTGATGCAACGGCACCAGTCAGAGCGTACTTTTTAGAGAAATGTATTCACGATTACGAAGAGCAGCCCCAAGGTCCAGAACACAAAAGGCTCATTGACACTTTTATCTTGACCGATTTAGAGCAGCGCAAAACACAATCTTCTCTCTACCGTCCCGTCACCAAGAAGGGCGACCCTCGCATGTGGGTTTATCACATCAATGAGTTCGTCAATCCCGACGAGATTTTTGCTTTGATTGCTTATGGAAAGAAACTATATGTCATCAACCTCTCACAGATAGACATAGAACGCTCATACAATTCTCGGTTAGAGAATCCCATCCGTGATTTGATAAATGCCATACACGGTCAAGCAACATCCATTTCCGACGAACTTCTTGGAATGATTCGCAACAGAATGAGCGACTGGATTCCTTCCGAGATTTTAGCTGATACAGGTATTGGTCGCACAGTTGAAACGGTGCTCGGCATCCCTATGAACGATTCCAAGCAGCCTGACTACAAAGGCATAGAACTGAAAAGCAAACGAGAAAAGGCCAACGTCAGAAGCAATCTTTTTACACAATCTCCAAATTGGCCTTTGAGCAAGCTGAAAAGCGGTAAGGCAATCGTTGACCGTTACGGCTATATTCCCGATGGATATACCCACAAATGTCTGCACGTAACACTTTCTGCTTTGAAACCTAATCCGCAGGGATTAGGGCTGAATGTGGACTATGGAAAAGACTGGCTCGAAGCGAATGAATATTCGCTAACGGCAAATGATGAAGGAATCTATAAGAAACTGAACGATGTATCTGTTTGGCAACTCATGGACTTGCACGAACGTCTGCTAACCAAGCATCATGAAACATTCTGGATAGATGTTGACACTCGTATTATTCGAGACCACGAATATTTCCGGGTGACAACAATCGATCATACAAAGAACCCCATTCCTTCGCAGTTCGACATCTTGTTAGAGCAGGGCAAGATAACCGTCGATTTCTTGCTGTGTCGTGACTCTGGCGGTGATACCTATTCGTTCAAGGTTGGAAAGAAAGACCGCGCACTGCTATTTCCTGAGAGCGAGACGTACATTATCAATGCAATATAAGACATGAAGAAGAATAGATGGTTGTATTATACCGCTGGGGTCGCAGCATTACCAATAGCCATAAGGATAATTGTCTTCCTTCTCATGGCGAAACAGGACTTATCGGTGTTGGTTAACGCTGTTGATTTCGTCTATTTCGGCTTAACTCTAAATTTGTCGAATATGAACGAGTTGAACAGCCTGCGAATCAAGAAAAGACATAAGGCGATAAGTGAGAATGACAGGGAAAAACTATCCAGTTGGTCAATCTACGCAATTATTGTTCTCTGTCTCATACTCGGCTTTCTCTATGTGCCAGAAGGGGGGCAGGATGTCTTTAATCCTATAACAATGCTCATAGCTTCTATATCCCTTGCTGTAGCATCCTTCTTTTTAAGTCTTCATGTTATAAACAAGATAAACAGAATAGAGGTATGAATACAATTGATGTTATTTTCTTAATTGTTGTTATTGCTTTTTGCATCTATGGTGTTTACCTTGGATTACGGGCAATGCATGACATTCGAACAAAAAGTATAGAAGAATTTGAGACAAGACGCAACGAAATTAGAAAGGAGTTTAATGATGGAAAATAAGATTAAGTCGTTTATCTATCTTGACAATGACAAGATGTATTCAATATCTTCACAGCTCTTTGGAGGTCTTACGGAATATATCTTGCAAGATAGTAAGAAAACAGCTACTGAGGATGACCAACAAAAGAAACAAGCTTTTAGTGGGAAAATTATGCGAGAAATCTATCAGTTAGAGAAAGGTTCATCTGAAAAAAGATTTTTTCACGACTATGCTTATAGCCTATTTGAAAAAGAACTTATCAACCGCAATCTATTATGCACTATAGAAGACAGTGGCGAATTAGGGGATATGACAAACAGGCAGTTTGTGAAAGTTCACGGCAAAGCCTATTTCAATGATTATAGAGCCTTGAAAGAAACATTTCGTCAGTTCAACGAGATAGGCTCTGCTCTTGGATACATTCAATGCTACGGGCCGATGGGGGAAGTTCTAAAACAAATAGATGAAGCAGCTAAAAAGACAACAGATAGGAATCAGAAGGCTAAAATAAAAAAACAAAAGAGTGCTGTGGATGGCGTGTTCAAGAATTACCTTCGAGAACAGGGTCTTAATGTCAATGACAAATTCGCCGAGAATTTGGTAAAGATATATGAATTTGGATATAAAGACATGTTTACTGTTCATATTCCCTATATGGTAAGCAATATTGTTTTCGCTTCTATACTTGACAGAGAGTTTCTTAAAGAAAAAGAGGAAAGTCTGATAGCAAAATATTCAAGAAGAACAGAAATTGAATTTTCTATTGTGGGATTGCTTACACAGTGTGGTGGTGAAAAGGCTCAAATTAATTCTGATGATTCTGAAAACTCTATGAAACAAGCAAGTCTGAATTTTACCAGCATCATCAGTAATTTGGAAGACACGTTTAATGGTCGACTTGGAAATGAGTATATTATTGACCCAATAGCTATCTATCGTGAAATTTGAGAATGACATACATTGCCCCTCTGGTCTATTTCCAGAGGGACAATCTATCTTTATATTTTATGGCATATTCGTTGTTCTTGCCCTATCCCGAATTGCTCCTTGAACCATTGGGCAATAGGTCTCTCGTTGATATGTAGGAGCAAGTTCCGCTTCTCATCCCTTATCACTTGTGCCGAAATATTATCGGAAAGAGCATTCCGTCTGTACTCATTGGAGTGAAGCCAACCACTATAGTTAATAGTGTGGCCATGCATGAGTTTATCCGTCTGTTCCTCACTGAAGCCATATTGATGGCATTCACGTTCCATGTTGAGGAACCGCTTGAAACTTGGAAACCATTGGTATGCCTTATCAAGAATGCGTTTTAGTCTCGTGACTTCCTGCTGATGCTGCTCGTTGGCTCTGTTCATTTCCCTAATGTGGCTGTCCTTCATCTTCTGCATATCAGCGTGTAGCCTCTCTATCTGACAGTTCAACTCCTCCACCTCATTTCGCAGTTCCTTGTTTTCCTTCTCCAGTCGGTTCACCTTGTTGCCGCCAAGAAGAGAATTGATTCCGTTGAGTGCAGCGGTGGCTGTCTTTGTGGCAGACTTCTTCAGTTCCTCCGTCTTTGCTTCTGCCTTAATACGGGCAAGTTCCTGTCTAGCTTGGGCTGCTTCGTCAATTACCTTCTTTGCTTCTTTCGCTTCGGCAATAGTACGCTGTGCCTCGTCCGCCTTTGCTAACAACTGTGTGATGTTCGCCTGTAAGTCCTCACCCTGTGCAATCAGGCTGCGGTAATACTCATGCGTGGATATGTGCTGGGCTTCTGAACCTTTGATGCCTCGTTGCAGTCCGTATGCCGCCATCTGCTCAGCGTATGTGTCCTGATAATGTATTAGGTTGACACGGCTCATGACCTCATCAGCACACAGACGAGGGGCATGGGCTTTTGTCCTGTATCTCTTCTTGACAGCCTGCTCCTTCTTTTGCTTCTTACGTTCTCCCATGACGATGGGGACAATGGTAGCATGAAGATGGGGGTCTTCGTCCATGTGCAGTACTGCCGACACCACATTGTCTGCTCCATAGGTCCTACGGAGCCAGTCAACGTTATCCTGGCACCACTCGTCAAGTCTGCCGTTCTTCTCTATCTGTTCCATGTCTGCATGGGTACCTGTCAGTACGATGCGGATAGCCTGCATCTGGTTCTTGCCAATCTTGCGTGTAAGCCCTGCCGTATTGAGGCGGTGCCGTATGGCTTCCGTCCTATTGCGGACTCCCTCAGGGAACGGGATAAGTTCACGGTTGAGGTGTGTCCGTTGCGGGTCAGCATTCTTCGGTTGGATGGTGCGCTCGATGTGTGCCGACATCCCACAGTCTGCGCCCTTTGCTTTCTCTAAGTGTAATACTGCGTATCCCATTGGCTATGCTTTTTTAGTTTGTTCGTTTACGATGTTTTTGTTCGTCTCTCGTTCCTGTTTGTGTTCGGCTTGTGCCGACTGTCTTGGCAGGGAGTCCAGAGGGAGGCAGCCCCTCGGCCTATTGGGGATTTTTAGCGTTGTGGTAACAATGCGGCTCGAAAAATCCCCTAATAAGCTACGGTATTTTCCGCTTGTGGGAAATATCCGTACCTGCGCCAGCACGGAACTTCGTCGTTTTCTCTGTATCATATTCGTAGGACTTGATGATGGCTGATGATTCGATGATATGATGAAAAGGCGTAATAAACTATTGGCTGTCAGTCGGATAGTCCTTCATTAAACGCTCATCAAAACACCCGTCAAAAAGAAAAAGAATTTCTCCCGTCGAGAAGAAAAGGATTGTCTTTCTTTTCATCAGCAGAGTGTCAATGATGAAACGTTGATGAGGATACAAGTCCCTTGTTATCAGTATCTTTTATCCTTATTCATCAATTCGTCAAAATTTAGAGGGTTATACTTCCAATAACTTTTCTCTCTTGATGGTATAATACCGTCCAACCCTTATCACTGGCCTGTAATGGCAACTCTGGCTGAAGTTCAGTTCATAGGTCGTATATGTCAGTGAGTTGGACGCTGGTGTGAGTTTCCAGATGTCCTGCACCACTTTCCTCACTTGCCCCTTCTCCACTTTCATCATGGAACTGACAAGCAGGGGCATCACGTCATTGAGGCAGAACGATATGCTATCCACCTCCATCACGTCCATAATCTCAAGGAACAACTCAGCCATTTCTATCTCAAGACGGTTGCGGTTGCTGCGGATGATGGTGCGCAAGGCTTCCGTCTGTATCTGTTGAGGGTTGAACCACATGCGGCTTTCTCTCTTGGTGGATAGCTGCCTCTTTGTCAGATGATGGAGAAAGGCAGGAATTTCTGCGATGAGTTTCTGCAAGAAATCGGTATCGTCGCTTTTCAGGTGTGAAATCCTGCGTACCCAGTAGCGCGTCTCCCCTGCATCGATGATGACGGGCAAGTGCTCGTTATTAGAGCATTGCACGAACTTGGAGAAGAAGGGAATCTCGTCACGATCCTTTCCCTTCGCCTCCACCTTATAGTTGAACGTCGTGCTGAGATTCTTCAAACGTTCGGAGTCCTCACGGCGGTTAAGCAGCACCTCGTCCACCATGATGAGCAGCTTACCAGCCCAATCGGAATTGAACTGGCTGCGGAAGTCCTCGTTGGTGTTGAACGTGACGTTGTTCTGGAATACGGCTTTTAGGAAGTTCAGAAAGGTGCTCTTACCCGTATTGCGCTCTTCTGACACAAGCAAGAGGATGGGCAACTTTTGAACGGGTTGCAGGTATAGCAGTTGCAGGTAGTCCATTCCCAACTTGTATTGTTCACCGAAGATATGGTGCACAAGCGACTGGATACAGGGAAACGTACCCTCCATCGGCTTGTGGCTGATAGGCTCATAGAGGTTGAGGAACTTGCCGACTACGGGCTGATAGTTCACATGTTCGGGTACGGTGCAGAATCAGTCATACTTGGGGACACTCGCCATGTAGTCCTTGCCGTAGTCCTGCCGCAAGGTCTCTATATTCCATGGAATGCGTTTCTTGATGTAACCTCCGCTGATACAGGGCTGGTTCACGATTTTGTAGAGCGTGGTGCCTACACGGATGAATTTTTCTCTTTCTGGCATAGTTGCCGTTTTTGTCTTGTTTGCTTCTGTCATGTGCAAATGGTTTAAATGGTTTGTAATAGGGTATGTTTATCTCTTGTAGGGAAGTTGCAACGGACGGATGGACTGAAGGAGGGATAGAAATAGTGTGTTAGAACGCGCCACCGTTCCAACACACCAACTATCCTCCTGAGTGTCTGTCCTAAGCCCTCTCTACCGTTCTCGGTGCTAATTTCCTTTTCCTTTAGTAGCAGTCAGTATCACCTTAAAGGGCTTGTGGTCTCGGCTGATACGCTCTATCAGTTCTTTGCGGACAGCTCTTGCCTGATAGGAGTTAAGATGGAAAGCAAGTAACATGACCACCTCCATGTTATATATGGTAAGGTATAGGTTGCGTTGTTGCTTGATTGTTCGCTCTGCCTAGTAAGGCTTTGCCAGTTCCTCTTTGTAGAGGGCTTGAATGGTGTTTCTTAACTTGGGGATGAACACTCCGAAAATGTCAACCAGTTCGGACTCACTCATCCAAATCTCTCCACTCGGTATAGTCAGTTCTCTGTACTCACTATACTCAGCCCACTCAATGATGTTTCTCTATTCCATATGCCTATACTGTTTTGATGTTACTGAATGATGCGTTTAACTTATTGCCCAACATCGTCAGGTCGTTATCCAACTTCTTCGTAGTTATCTTTGCGTAAATCTGGGTGGTCACAATGTTTGTGTGCCCCAATATTCGGCTAACGCTTTCAATGGGCATGCCATTGGTTAAGGCCATGGTCGCGAACCCATGCCTGGCACAGTGAGCGGAGATAGGCTTGTCTATCCCGCATTCCTTCATCACCGTCTTCAACTTCTTGCAAACACTCCAATAGTTAACCTCACCAAACACAGACTTCGGATTCTCCTTAGGGAAGTTGCTGTAACGCTCGATGATTTGCAAGGGAACATCTAATAGTTTCACTTGGTAGGGTACGTCTGTCTTGTGACGCTTGCCTACTATCCACTTGTCACCTTCAATCTCCACCATGTTGTCAGTAGTCAGTTCCTTCAAGTCCACAAAAGAAAGTGCCGTGAAGTTCATGAAAACGAAAAGGTCACGGATAAAGGCGAGGTTGGCATCTTCAAACTCATGCGTCATCACCGTTCTAAGTTCCTCTTCTGTGAGGTAGGTGCGCTCCCTACATTTGGGACTGATATGGAATTAGGCAAAGACATTGCGCTGTATCTTGCCGTTGTCGTGGGCACGTCCTACCACTCCTTTCAGGTGCATGCACGACAGCCAGACAGTAGAACTGGCAAGTCCTCGGTCATTGCTGAGGTACACGGCAAACTCCTTAATGAAGTCGGGTGTCAGTTCCTGCATGGAAATGTCACTGCGCCTGTGGCACATCTGCAAGAAGTTCGCTACATAGTTCCTTGACCTCAACTGCAACTTGTATGTTTCCAAAGCCCTGTCCTTACCGACACGGCGTTTGAGATTTGCCAAGTCCTTGTCGAATGCTCCTAACAGGGTCTCGTATTCGCTGCCGAAACCCTGATAGGCATTACGCACCATTTCAGCCGTAACGAATGCGTCACGGTCTGAAAGGTGCTGATAGTGCTTGATGATTTGAGCCTTTATATTATCAAGGTCACGGTTCAAGTCAAGCGCCTCCCTGCTTCTACCCTTGGCACAGTTGCCTTTCACGTCCCACATCGTCAGTGGGATGCTCCTCTTACAACTGAACTGGCTCTGTGTCCCGTTGATGGTGATTCGTCCCATCACTTGTGCTGTGCCGTTCTTCACCTTGCCTTTGTTCACGTAGAACAATACCGAAAATGTGCTTCTGTTCATTCTTCTTAATCGTTTTAAAATTCGGGCTGCAAAAGTAATACCATTTGGGGAATAAATCGCTACGCAAATCGCGGCAGATTGAGGAAAGAAAAACGCGAAGTGTGAGAACGGTTCGAACTGCCGTGAACTGCCTTGATTTGCGTAATCCGTTAAGAAAGTTTAACTTTCGGTGGTAGCCCAATCGGGTTACGAATAAGAGACCTAAGTCGTTCCGCAATCTGCCTCGATTTGCTTAGAGCCTCTTGGCGAAAGTTACTCAAATTGCGCTCATTTGCCTTTATTTATGGGCTTATCTGCGTTAATCTGCAAAAAATGCTTTTCTGTTTCAGCATAATTTCATAAATTTGTCGCGTCATCGCATTTTGGTGGCATTCATATTAGCAAGCGTCAGCAAATGCCCGCCTGTGAATCTCGACAATTCATCCCTATGCAATCTGACAGCGAACGCCATACTTCATTACATGTATATGTGTGTGCATTCTCTGTGCATGTATCTGTCTGTGGTGTGGGCGACTTTTCTTATTCTTTGCACAGCTTGTTGTAGCCTCTTTGAGGAATAAGACGGGTCGACTCACCATTTTTTTTGAAATATCTAAACATTATGAGTGATAAAACTTTGACTCCATTTGTTGCGACCCATCCTGGAGAAATGATACGGGATGAACTAAAAGAACGTGGCATGACGCAAAAGCAACTGTCCGATCTGACGGGCATCAAATCTTCCGTGCTGAGCGAAACCATAAACGGCAAGCGAGGTGTCTCAGTCAATATGGCTGCCGCTTTGGAGAAAGCACTTGGCATACCGGCTGATATTTGGTTGAATCTTCAAGCTCAGTTCGACCTTGATACGGCTCATATTGCTGAGCGCAGTAATGAGAAAGAAACCGTTTCGGTTACGATACCGGTTCGGGACCATAATCTTCTGAAAGAACTTGTCAGGAAGTTTGGCTGGGTATGTGCCTTTTAGGCTGGTGCCAGTTCAGACTTTGTCAAAGAATCAATTCTGTCAGTGCCACCGACAAAATGTCATACATGACATCGGTGGCATATTTTTTGCGTAATTGGTTTTCGGAAAAAAACAATAAATCAAATAAAAACATTACGATTATGAACATTAAACCATTAGCAGACAGAGTTCTGATTCTTCCTGCTCCGGCAGAAGAAAAGACCATCGGCGGTATCATCATCCCTGACACCGCTAAAGAGAAACCCCTTCAGGGTGAGATTGTTGCCGTAGGTAACGGTACGAAAGACGAGGAAATGGCTCTGAAAGTGGGCGACCATGTGCTCTATGGCAAGTATGCTGGCACAGAGCTGGAATACCAGGGCGTGAAATATCTGATTATGCGCCAGAGCGACGTTTTGGCCGTGCTCGGATAATTTTTATGGCAGGTAAACGAATAACAGAAACATTTAAAATTTAAGAAACAATGGCAAAAGATTTGAAATTCAATATAGAGGCTCGCGAGCTTTTGAAGCAGGGTGTCGACCAGCTCGCCAACGCCGTGAAAGTGACTCTCGGTCCTAAGGGACGTAACGTAATCCTCGAGAAGAAATTCGGTGCTCCTCACATTACGAAAGACGGTGTGACAGTGGCTAAGGAAATCGAGCTGGCTGACGCATTCCAGAACACCGGCGCACAGCTGGTGAAGAGCGTGGCAAGCAAGACAGGCGACGACGCTGGTGACGGTACGACCACCGCAACCGTTCTTGCTCAGAGCATCGTGGCTACAGGACTGAAGAACGTGGCTGCAGGCGCCAACCCTATGGACCTCAAGCGCGGTATCGACAAGGCTGTGGCCAAGGTGGTGGAAAGCATCAAGGAGCAGAGCGAGACTGTGGGCGACAACTACGACAAGATTGAGCAGGTGGCAACTGTCAGCGCCAACAACGACCAGGAGATTGGTAAACTCATCGCCGACGCAATGCGTAAGGTTTCTAAGGATGGTGTGATCACCATCGAAGAGGCTAAGGGCCGTGAGACTACAATCGGCGTGGTTGAGGGTATGCAGTTCGACCGTGGTTACCTCTCTCCTTACTTCGTTACGGACACAGAGAAGATGGAGTGCGTGATGGACTCACCGCTTATCCTTATCTACGACAAGAAAATCAGCAACCTGAAGGAGTTCCTCCCGATTCTGGAGCCTGCCGTTCAGACCGGACGTCCGCTCCTCGTCATCGCTGAGGACATCGACTCTGAGGCACTGACCACACTCGTGGTGAACCGTCTGCGCAGCCAGTTGAAGATCTGTGCTGTGAAGGCTCCTGGCTTCGGCGACCGTCGTAAGGCTATGCTCGAGGATATCGCCGTGCTGACTGGCGGCGTGGTCATCAGTGAGGAGAAGGGTCTCAAGCTGGAGCAGGCTACTGTAGAGATGCTGGGTAGCGCTGAGAAGGTGACTATCTCGAAAGACAACACCACTATCGTAGGCGGTAAGGGCGAGAAACAACTCATCCAGGATCGGGTGAACCAGATTAAGAACGAGATGGCCAACACCACGTCTTCTTACGACAAGGAGAAACTGCAGGAGCGTCTTGCAAAGCTTTCTGGTGGCGTGGCTGTGCTTTATGTGGGTGCTGCCAGCGAGGTTGAGATGAAGGAGAAGAAGGACCGTGTGGACGACGCACTCTGCGCTACACGTGCTGCCATCGAAGAGGGTATCGTTCCTGGTGGTGGTGTGGCTTACATCCGTGCCATCTCAAGCCTGGAAGGCCTTGAGGGCGACAACGCTGACGAGACCACAGGTGTGAAGATCATCAAGCGTGCCATCGAGGAGCCGCTCCGTCAGATTGTGGAGAACGCAGGTCTGGAAGGTTCTGTAGTAGTTCAGAAGGTACGCGAGGGCAAGGGTGACTTCGGCTACAATGCCCGCAAGGACGTTTACGAGAACCTTCATGCAAGCGGTATCATCGACCCTGCCAAGGTGGCTCGTGTGGCTCTTGAGAACGCCGCTTCCATCGCCGGCATGTTCCTCACTACTGAGTGCGTCGTAGTCGATGCCAAGGAGGACAAGCCTGAGATGCCGATGGGCGCTCCGGGCATGGGTGGAATGATGTAATTCCCGACTCGCAGATTTGTACAACATCATATAGAAAGCAAAAGCCGTTGAATCGATTCAGCGGCTTTTGCTTTTTTTGACTTACATGACTGAAAATTTGAAGTGCTACTTCAAATATTCTTGTAAAATCTGAAGTAGCACTTCAAATTTTCAGTTTTTTTTCTTGCGCACTTGTGAAAATTATTCTTTTTTTTAAATCTTTTTTTGCAATTTTCCGTCTTTACAATATATGCTATTTAATCATGAATATGTCTTTGTTTGAATTAATACAATGAACAAGATTACAGAATTGATACATGAGAACCGCTCCTCGCTAATGAGATATGCCTGCTATCGGCTGGGCGATGCTGATGATGCAAAAGATGTTGTGCAGGATCTCTATCTGAAACTTTACAGCAGATATTCAGAAGACGGAAGTGGGGATGTGAAAAACTGGAAACACTATGCGTTTCGCACATTGTCGAATCTATGCGCCGACCGTCTCCGTTCGGCAGAGAGGCAGGCGACCTTACATTTTGATGAACATTTTGATGTTGCTGATATACCAGACGAGGACAATGAGGCGGATATTACCCGAATCACTCAGTTGCTTGCTGCTATACCAAAGGAACAGGCGGAAGTAATCCGGCTGAGAATCTATGGCAACAATAGTTTTGCTGAAGTCGCTGCAATCCTTTCGCTTCCGCTGTCCACAGTGAAGTCCCGGTTTCTCTATGGCTTGGAGAAAATCCGTCAGGCTATGAAATAATGAATTACCCTTTAAATGTGTTGAATTATGAACTGTAAAGAATTTAAAAACAAGGTGGCTGATTTGTTTGACACTACCATAGATTTCCACGTCATGGCAGAATGTCAGAATCATATTGACAGCTGCCCGGACTGTAAGGCTTATTATGAAAACATTAAAGCCGCCTTTGAATCGCTTCAGCCTGCAGGAAGAAACGATTCTGCCCAATTCGTGAAAACTAATGGGAGGAAGAAACGAACAGCCTTTTGGAAAACCATTGCCGCGGCTGCTTCGGTGATACTGGCAGTAGGACTTCTCTCTGCTCTTTTATTTTCCTCTCCGGCAAAGGCAGAGACCAATGATTTGCTTTTCTTAGAACAGTCCATCAGCAGTATACGTGAAGCCATTGATTGCCGTATGAAGGTGGATGTGCGGACAACCCCTTATGAGAACTTTCGGTTTTACGACCCGAAGGCTGATTTTCTGACGATGGATGTGCTTCTGCTGCGGCAAGACGGCTCCATGTGTTATCGAGTTGAGAAACCTGGTGGCCGAGTGGTGGTGTCTGATGGTAGCAACCAGTATATGTGGATTCCTGGTATCTTGTATCTGAAGGGAACTGCTGAGTCAAATTTCCTGGAAGATTTTAAAAATCTCCTGTTTCCCGACCGTCTGCTTTCGATGCAAAAGTCGGCAGTGGAATTTTCGGATGCGAACAAAGTGACGAGAATAGAGTCGGACTCGACAGTGACACTTCGTTTTGAGGGAAAGAAAAAGAACGGTGACCTCCGTCAGTTGCATCGCGCTGGCAAGATGGACGACTGTGATGTGGTAATTGAGAACGTATTCTCTAAAGATGATCATTTATTGAGGTCGTTGAAACTCTGGGTTGTGGACGATGGCCGTCAGACATTGCTTGTGGATATGGCCCACATATCTTACAACGTGCAGCTTAGCATGGAAGAGGTGACGAAATTGCCTGACGTGCCCGAAAGCCAGTGGAATAAGGAAGATGTGAATGTGCGGGATGTGGACCGGTTAGCCCGTTTGCAACAGGAAACGCCAGAAGAGGCTGCACAGCGAATTGTCAATGCATTCATATCGGGACAGATGGAGACAGCGCAGGAGGCCCTGTGCTATTACAAAGTGTTGTTCGCAGAGATACACCGAAAATTCAAGGGGTGCAGAGCTACTGATTTCAAGGCGAGAAAGTCGGATGATTATGCCGGAGTTTATGTGTTCTATGTGCTCACCAACCCTGACGGCAGCCAGGAAAACATGCATATATCAGTCCGCAAGGACAATCCACAGCATATCTGGATTGCAGATGGTGGAATATGAATGCTTTAAATCAGACCCATTCTTTTTTGTAATAGTGGCATAAAGCGTATGACAATATATGCCACAAAAAAGCAAGCCGCCTGTGATTTGGCGGCTTGCTTTCATATCGTTGTTGTGTCAGTCTCTTTGAGCCAGTGATTATTTCGCAATAAGCAGGAAATATTTTTTCTTTCCTTGCTGCACGAGCAGGTATTTGTCGTCGAGCAGGTCGGAAGTGGTGAGCTCGAGGTTGGGGTCGGAGATTTTCTCCTTGTTGATGCTCACGCCGCCGCCCTGGGTCATCTTGCGCATCTCGCCTTTCGACGGGAACACGGGTGCGCTCTCTGTCACGAGGTCGATGGCTTTCACGCCGCTTTCGAAGAGGAATTTGTCAACCTCGAAGTGAGGAACGCCGTCGAAGATGTCGAGCAATGTCTGCTCGTCGAACTTCAGGAGCGACTCCTTTGTGGACTTTCCGAACAGCACGTTGGATGCCTCGAGGGCCATCTCGTAGTCTTCCTGGGAGTGTACCATGACGGTCACTTCCTGTGCCAGACGCTTCTGCAGCACGCGACGGCCCGGGTCCTGGTCGTGCTCTGCGATGATGGCGTCAATCTCCTCCTTAGGCAGGGACGTGAAGATTTTGATGTAGCGCTTCGCGTCGTCGTCGGCGGTGTTGAGCCAGAACTGGTAGAAGATATAGGGTGATGTGCGGGTGCGGTCCAGCCAGATGTTGCCTTTCTCAGTCTTTCCGAACTTGCGGCCGTCGCTCTTGGTGACGAGCGGACAGGTCAGGGCGAAGCATTCCTTGCCCGACATGCGGCGTATCAGCTCGGATCCGGTGGTGATGTTGCCCCACTGGTCGGCACCGCCAAGCTGGAGGCGGCAGTTGTTGTGCTCGCTGAGGTAGTAGAAGTCGTAGGCCTGAAGCAGCTGGTAGGTGAACTCAGTGAATGAGAGTCCGTCGCGTGCCTCTCCGTTCAGACGCTTCTGCACGGACTCCTTCGCCATCATGTAGTTCACGGTGATGTGCTTGCCCACGTCGCGCGCGAAGGCCAGGAAGGTGAAGTCCTTCATCCAGTCGTAGTTGTTGACGAGCTCTGCCTTGTTGGGCGCGTCGCTCTCGAAGTCGAGGAAGCGGCTGAGCTGGGCTTTGATGCATTTCACGTTGTGGGCCAGGGTCTCTTCGTCGAGGAGATTGCGCTCCTGGCTCTTGCCAGAAGGGTCGCCAATCATGCCGGTGGCACCTCCGATGAGGGCGTAGGGCTTACCGCCGCAACGCTGGTAGTGGCGGAGCATCATCACGCCGCACAGGTGTCCGATATGGAGGGAGTCGGCGGTTGGGTCAATGCCTAAGTATGCCGACACGTTCTTCTCCTTCTCCAGGAGCTCCTCAGTGCCTGGCATCATCTGGTGGATCATTCCACGCCATTCTAATTCTTTTACAAAATTCATTATTTTTTAGTTTAGAGTTTAGTGTTTAGAGTTGAGAGTGAAGTTACTCTGAGTTTTCTTTTTAGTTTAAAGTTGAAAGTTTAATGTTTAATGAAATATTAGTGATTTCGGATGATATGATCATTTGAAAAAGTAACTACACTTTTCGCTATTCACTTTTCACTTTTCACTTAATCAGTTGATTTTTGCGATGGTGGCGTTGAAATAGTCGGGGTCGCCTGTCACTTCCTTGATGACCTTGATGAAGGGTGGAAAATGGATTTCATTTCCGTCTTTGGTTCCTGCGATTTCCAGAATGTTGAGGTTGTCGTCGCGCTCAAGGAAGGTGTCGAGCTCGAAATACTGCTTCTCCCACACGAATGTCTTGCGGAGTTTCTGTATGGTCTGTCGGCTTGTGTCTGCCTGCTGCAGCATGGTGACATACTGATATGGGGATATTTTACGCTCGGTCTCGATACATTCATCGTCCGACACCTGGGTCTTAGTGCGCAGAGTGTAGACGTAGCTTCCGTCCCATCCCCGCTTTCTGAGTCTCACGGTGGAGCCTGGGTCCGACTTGAGGTAGGTCTGGGTGATTTCGCTGTCGGTGGTCTCTGGCAGCTCTCCCGTCACGTCGACGAGGAAATATCGCTGTACCTCATTCAGTGCCGGCAGGCCCATCACGACTGAAATCTCCTTGATGACGGCCTTGATCTTGTTCTCGAAGTCACGGCTGTTGTCGATGATTCTGAGATGTGGATGCCCGTTCCAAGCGGATATGAGCTTGATGTCGAGCATGCGGGCTGTCTTCACGTCCTCGCTGCGTGCGGCGTTGGTGGCAGTGGTGTAGAACTCCTCGGCCCCGTTGGCTGCGCTGACCAGATGGAGGACTGCGTCGTAGCGTGAGTCGCGCAGCTGGATGGTGTTCGAGCCGATGTCGTTCATCAGCGCCTGCCATGTCTCCTCTGGCATGTAGGTGGAGATGTCCATGGTGCCTCGGTCGCAGACGACGATGGCTGGCTTTCCGCATTTCCTGGCGATGTCCATGAAGCGGTCCTCAATGTGCATCTGCATCAGCAGTGTGGCCTTCTCAGCCTCGTAGTGGTACTGCCGGTCGTCGGTCAGGTAGTTCACTCCTGCCTGGATGCAGATGGTTGGTATTTCAGG
>CAMOTI010000117.1 GCA_946625675.1 uncultured Prevotellaceae bacterium
GATGGACCGGTAGCTCAGCTGGATAGAGCAACAGCCTTCTAAGCTGTGGGTCAAGGGTTCGAATCCCTTCCGGTTCACAAAACAAAAGCCACATGGGAGTCTGAAAACTTGTTTTCAAGACGATTCTTGTGGCTTTTGTTTTGTTAGAAAGCCCGTGGCAGGGCAAGGGATGTGTTGTTTGTATTGCCATCGATTCATCAATTACCCGAACAGTTTGCCGAGCATACCAAGTATGTTGCGGACACTATCCTTGTCTGGCACCGGGATATTCAGAGACGTTTTTCCTGTCTGCTCGTCTGTAGTGACAATGCTTTCAAGCAGTTGCTCTGTTGATTCCGGTGATTTCAATGTCTCGGCAAGAGAGGCAAAAAACGACATGCCTTGAGCGACAAGTTCTTTTGGGTTGCTGCTCTTCTTGTCGGATGAAGATGTGGCAGAATAATTACCTTGGTCAGATGAATCACCAGACGCACTTGTGTGTCCTTTTTGCGTAGAGTAATCATGGTCAGAGCCAGAAGGTGTATGGTTTGTGTCTGTTCCACTTTCTTTTGCATGATTATTACTATTGTCTTCTGATGAGCCGTCATCTGACGTGGCTTGTTCTGCCGTTTCTTCATCGTATGGTCCAAATGGCAACTTAGGCTCTTCTTCTGACAAATTGTTTTCTTGCTCAGTGTCTTGCTCATTGATGGTGACAGGCTGCTCCGGTGTCTCTTCCTGCATCATGTCACTAAGAGTATCCATCATCTGATCGAGCTTCGACTTGTCGTTTGTGAAAATTGCATCAGCCCCGTTGTCGAGCACACCCTCAAACATGGCAGATTTGAATCTCAGCGTGTCAAGCATGCGTTCCTCAATTGTGCCTGCTGCGACCAAGTTGATTACCTGAATATTACGTTCCTGCCCTATACGATAAACTCGGGCTATACGCTGTTCCAATACAGCCGGATTCCATGGAAGGTCGATGTTGATAACGGTTGCGGCCGCTTGCAGATTCAGTCCGGTGCTGCCGGCATCTGTTGAGAGGAACACACGGCATTCAGGAGAGTCGGAAAAATCGTCAATCAAGCTTTTCCGTTGTTTTGAAGGAATGCTGCCATGAAGATTGGCATAGCCGATGTCTCTTTTTTCCAGTTCGCCTGCTATGAGGCGGGTCATACGTTCCCACTGACTGAACACGACTACCTTTTCCTCTTCATTTCCGTCAAACAGGGTTACGATGATATTGATGACTTCATCCACTTTCGTGTCGTGACGGGACTGCTGGTCGAGAATGAAGGTGCTGTCGCACAGCATTCGCATCTGCGAAAGGCACAGCATCAAGCGGTTGCGGTCAGCCTCCGAGAGAAATCTCATCCGCTTCCATTTGTACAATATACGACTGATGATGGATTTCTGCTCATCGTGCATTTCCATCTGTGTCTGTGTCATGGGGACGAACAGGTTCTTGTCCTGCCGGCCTGGCAGTTGGAGGCTCACTTGCTTTTTCGTTCTCCGGATTAGGTGCGACTTCAGTTTCTCTCCTATTTGATTCAGGTTCTTATATGCAATGACTTTGCCTAAATCGTTTGTCGCAATATGGTTATACTTAAATCTGTAGAAAGGTCCGAGGCAATATTGGTCAACCAACTGCATCACGGAGAACAGTTCCTCCAATCTGTTTTCCAACGGTGTGCCTGAAAGGATGACAGCATAGCGCGATGTGATTTTCCGCGCCGCCTTTGCAATCTGGGTTTTCCAATTTTTCAGCCTCTGCACCTCATCCATGATCAGCATGTCGAATGAGAGTGAGCCAAGCAGCTTGATGTCGTTAGCCATGGCATTGTAAGAGACGATTTTGTAGGGGTACGTCATGGACGGCTCATATTGTTCCTTCCGCTTAAGATGGTTTCCTTCGATTACCAGCACTTCTTTGCCCGTAAATTTCTCTATTTCTCGTTTCCACTGGTATTTCAGCGATGTCGGGCATACAATCAGCACATTCTCAACATATCCGTATCGCATGAACAACTCGGCAGTCGTCATCGCTTGAATGGTCTTGCCCAGTCCCATCTCATCGGCGATGATGGTCCGCCCCTGTCTGAAAGCGAAACGCACACCTTCCCTCTGATATGGATAAAGTGTGACATTTTGAACCAAGTTGTCGATGTCGTTGTCCGTGATGCCTGTCTCAATTTTCGTCCGTTCTATTAGTTCACGTCTTTCTATGATATAATCAATGGCGTCCTGATAGAACCGGAATGAAGGGCTGATATTGACTGCTTCAACCAAAAAGTCCATATAACAACCGTAAGACTCTGGCATAAGCACGCCGTCCTTGTTGAAATACCTGTTAGCAAGCTCCTCAAATTCTTCCCTGTTGTCACTGCCTATGCGGATCTTTACCTGACGCTCGCCTTTATACGACAAATAAACGGAAGTGTATGAAGGAAGCTCCTTATGAACTCTCAAATTCTTTTGTCCGCCAAGCCACAATTTTACTTTCTCCAGATGTTTGCATGTGCCCAGTTGTGAAGACTTAAAGTCCATGCAAGAGCAGTAGTTCCACTGACTGCCATGTCCCCGATAGACAACCTTGTATTTGTTTTTCGTGACAGGATTACTCACCACATATTCTCCAGGAGAATTATTGTCGTCCACAGCCTGGCAACTCATCGGCTCCTCTTGGGCGATATTTTGGCGTAGTTTTATTTGCCATTCTTCCAGCCCCATTTTCTCCGGCTTGACAATCCAAGAGAGTTTGGGTTTGTGGATAGTTCGTTTTCGTCTTTTACTTTTAGTTGTATTGGATTTTTTACGTCCATTATTATTGTCAGTTTTTCTCATTATGTATTTATTATGCTATTATGATTCTTCACTTCAAACTTTTCACTTCCATTCTTGAATAGAATCCATTACACACTTCTCATAGCAGGAGCCATCGTCATGTTCGTTGGCAATTCTTCGCCTATACGAATTCCTCCAACACCAGTTTGTGGTGGCCGGGTATGATGATGTGGTGGTTGCCAATGGGGTTGGTGAGGAAATAGCGGACCTGGTCGGCATCTGCCAGGCGGATGACTTGCTGTGTGCGGCAAAGGTCGGGCTTTGCTTCGTTGGCCACCAGCTCGCCTTCTGCGATGAAATGACGGGAGAGGTCGCCAGAGACTTTGAAGATGGTGACGGGGCCTTCCTTCATAAAGCCTCGAATGCCTATTCCGATGCCTGACTCGAAGTGGGTGTCAAATTCGTAATGCTCCACCATGTTCAGCGGGATGGTGCAGTGGGCGAACGTGACCAGGCCGTGCTCTGAGTCTATAACGGCGGGGTTAGCCTGGAATCCGCTGATGCCCGTCAGCGCATGGGATATGGTCATGGATACCATTGCTGGCACGTCTCCCTCACATCCGGCTATGATGCCTTCCGCGTTGAGCCGGGCCAATGCCAGGCAACCGGTGTTGTGGACGGCTGAGAGCAGGTCGAAGCAACGGAGAGTGAAGCCTTGAAGCTGCTGACGGCGGACGATGGTTTGCAGTGCATTGTAAATCTGTATGGCAACAGGCATGGACTGCCTGATATGCTCGTCAAGACCAGTCGTGTCCCATGACTTATCCACTGCAGTCCCGGCAATCGTGTTCAACAAAGTTTCCATTGGTATATCCACCAGCTCGATACCAAGACTCTGCCGCAGCTTTTCTCTGTCAGCATTGCTGGATATAAGCCAGTCCGACGGCTGGCCGATGACGGCCAGTCGTGTGCCATGCAATGTACGGACAGCCTCGGCTGCTTGGTGAAGGATGCGGATTCTCTTGTGGATGTATTCGCTGCTGCCATGTATGATCTCGCCTGCGAATCCCTGCTGTCGAAGCCAGGACAATATCTCCATAGAAGCTGCCAGGGAGTTGCTCTTGCCTGATGTGAGTAGATAGAAAGGGCTCTTTATGCCTGCTTGCGTGTGTTTTGCAAAACAGCCATTACGGAACAACCGAAGGAATAGACCTTCTGTGCCTCCGGTGCGTACATAGATGAGGTTGAGAGTATGTGAGCCGTAGTCTTCGTAATTGTTGCCTCGAAGAACATAATTGACATCCAGGCTTGATAGGAACTCATGGGTGGATGCTGCGACGCTTTTTTCATCGTGCAGCTCAGAGGTGAGGGTATAGATGGCGATGTCTGTCATAGGTAGGTATGTTATTGATTGCTTTCTTTAGATTCCCTGCGCTTGTCGTATTGCTCAGCAGTGATGGTGAACAGGGCGTCGCTGCTGGAGTTCAGTGCTGTCTCCATCGAGTCCTGGATTACGCCGATAATGAAGCCTACGGCCACCGCCTGCATGGAGATGTCGTGCGAAATCCCGAACAGGGAGCAGGCCATGGGGATGAGCAGGAGCGAACCTCCAGCCACGCCGGAAGCTCCGCAGGCAGCCAGGGTGGACAGCAGGCTCAGCAGCAGAGCGCTGGGAATGCTTACGCTCACACCCTGCGTATGGCATACGGCAAGGGTCATCACTGTTATCGTGATGGCAGCTCCTTCCATGTTGATAGTGGAACCGAGGGGTATGCTTACAGAATAGAATTTCTCGTCAATGCCCATGCGCTTGCACAACTCCATGTTTATGGGAATGTTGGCTGCCGACGAGCGTGTGAAAAATGCTGGCAGGCCGCTTTCCTTCAGGCAAGTCCATACAAGAGGGTAGGGATTCTTCCTCAAGTAGAGATACACAATCAAGGGGTTCACTATCAGCGCCACGAAAAGCATGCAGCCCACCAATAGCAACACCAGCTGCCCGTAAGTGGTGAAAACTCCGAGACCACTCTCTGACACCGAGGAAAACACCAAGCCAAGAATTCCGAAAGGTGCGAACTGGATAATCCATTTCACTGCCATCGACAGAACTTCTGCGAAGTCGGAGATGATGGTGATGGTGGTGGGACTGGCCAGTTTTCTGAGACCGATACCAATGACAATGGCCCAGAACAGGATGCCGATGTAGTTTCCGGATGAGAGGCTGCCCACGGGGTTGTTCACAATGTTCAACAGCATGTTCTGAAACACTTCGTACAGTCCTCCGGGAGATGTGGCTTCCGACTGCCCGCTCAGCACCATCTCCACACGGAACAAGTCGCTCGACGCCACAGCAACCAGAGCAGCTACGCATGTGCCAAGCAGATAGAGCTTGATGACAGTCCGGAACCGTCCGCCGATGCCCTCGTTAGCTTTTGACAGAGCGCTTACAACCAGTACTGCCACCAAAATAGGGGCAATCGACTTGAGCGCACCCACAAAAACGACGCCTAAAAGCGAGACAGCACTGGCTGAAGGACAGAACAAGCCCAGCAACGCTCCGACAATCAGTCCGCACAAAATGCGGACAATCAGGCTCGTGTGCGACCATATTTTCAATATCTTCTTTACAAATCCAACTATTGCCATTTTTTTTGTTTTGATTTCTTTTGCAAATTTAGTCCTTTTTATTGATTTTTTGCCCTGTAGAGGACTGAAAATCGAAAAAAAATCCATAAATTTGCATAAAGGAATTGTATTTCATGTAAGTAAAGAAGATAACATGCTAATTTACACCTTACTGATTGTTGCTATTCTCGTGGGTGGCTATCTGATCATGAGCATCGACAAGATCAATCACATCAACCGTGGTGCCGTTGCTATGTTCACGGGAGTCATCGTATGGCTTGTCTATATGCTCGAGGGGACTGACTTCCTCCATCTCATGCATCCTGACGAGTTTGCCGAGGGAATGCCCATACATAAATTTGTGGCGGAGAACATCATCATGAAATATGTGTCGGAGGCGTGTCAGGTCATCTTGTTCCTTATCGCCACCAATACTATTGTGGAAGTGATGAACAATAATGGGGTGTTCGACCCCCTTACCAAGTGGCTGCGCATGCGAAGCGGCAAACGCTTCCTCTGGCTCTTGTCAGCCCTTACCTTCCTCGTCTCAGCTAATGTGGACAACCTGACTACCGTCGTGCTCATGATGACCATCATGTGCAAGATTGTGTCAAACCATACGCAGAAAATCATATATGCCTGCACTATTCTTGTGGCAGCCAACCTCGGCGGTGCCTTCACTGTCATCGGCGACATGACTTCACTTATGTTGTGGGTGCGCGAGGTGGTTACCCCGTCGGCATTTGCGGCGGGCATCATCCTACCGGCGCTGGCCACTCTCTGCGTCTTCAACTTCTCTCTTGCCACGATGCTGAAAGGAAAGGTGGAGACCACTTCCACGCTCAATTCTTTCAGGGGGGACGATTCATTGCTCTCTCCTTGGCAGACCATCACCATGCTTGTTGTCGGACTGGCCGGACTCTGGTCTATTCCGACCTTTCACAGCGTCACAGGGTTCCCTCCATTCATCGGAGCGCTTTGCGTGTTGGCCCTTATATGGATTCTGGAGTCTGTATTCACTTACCGCACCAATGGCAACCTCCTCTTTGTGAAACGTGACTACCTCAGGAACACGGAGTTCATCAGCATCCAGATCATACTTTACTATCTGGGCATCACCCTTGGTGTGGCAGCCCTGAAAGAGTGCGGCGCGCTGGAGTTTGCAATGAACTGGCTCGACAACTCATTTGACAATGTATATGTCTATGGCGCCATCACCGGGTTTGCATCGTCTGTCATCGACAATGTGCCGTTCGTTATGACCGGAATGAACCTCTTTGAGGTAGACCCTCAATCGGCCGACTTCATGGTGAATGGCAACTACTGGTTGCTGCTCTCTTATTGCAGTGCCATCGGAGGCAGCATGCTCTATGTCGGCACGCTTGCAGGACATGCAGTCATCGACATCGTCAACATCCGTCTCTCGTGGTATCTCAGGCATATCTTCTGGAGGATGCTGCTGGCGTGGGCGGTAGGAATGTTCGTGTTCTGGGCAGTCAACAGCTGATGCCGAATACCAAATTGCAAAATAATCCAATAACTAAATAAATCGTAAATCGTAAATTGTAAATAACAGTCATGTCAAGAATCAATTGTATCGGAATCTTAACGTCGGGCGGCGACTCGCCTGGAATGAACGCGGCCATCAGGGCCGTCACCCGCAGTGCTATATGCAAGGGCTTCAGGGTGAAAGGCATCTATAGGGGCTACGACGGCTTAATCAACGACGAGATTCAGGAATTCCATTCGGAAAGTGTGAGCAACATCATATCCCGTGGCGGCACCATACTGAAGAGCGCGCGGTCGAAGGAGTTCACCACTCCTGAGGGACGAAAGAAAGCCTATGAGGTGATGAAGAAAGAGGAAATCGACGCGTTGGTGGTGATTGGTGGCAACGGTTCACTCACTGGTGCTATGCTTTTCGCCAAGGAGTTTGACGTGCCTTGCATCGGTTTGCCTGGCACGATTGACAACGACCTCAACGGCACCGACCTCACCATCGGGTATGACACCACGATGAACACCATCGTGGAGTGCGTGGATAAAATCCGTGACACGGCCAACTCTCATGAGCGTATATTCTTCGTGGAGGTGATGGGGCGTGATGCCGGATTCCTTGCCCAGAACAGTGCCATTGCCAGCGGTGCTGAGGCTGCCATCATCCCTGAGGACAGCACCGATGCCGACCAGCTCGAGCATTTTATCGGACGTGGCATCCGCAAGAGCAAGAATTCCAGTATCGTCATCGTCAGTGAGAGTCCGAAGTGCGGTGCGCTATTCTATGCCGACAGGGTGAAGAAGGAATATCCTCAGTACGATGTCCGTGTGTCCATTCTTGGCCATTTGCAGCGTGGAGGTTCGCCCTCGGCTCGCGACCGCATCATAGCCTCGCGAATGGGAGCCGGAGCAATCGACGCGATACTCGACGGTCAGCGCAACGTGATGATCGGTATCAAAAACGACCAGATTGTGTATGTTCCTTTCACAGATGCCATACGTCCGGACAAACCACTCAATCTCAACCTCATCAAGGTGCTCGATGAGTTGTCCATCTGATTTTCTCATTAAATTATCTGATATTGACAGTATCCAGCGATAAAATAGGAATTGTGTTCAGCCTGAAGACCGGGCTGAACTCAAAGACACGTCTCAAGAAAATCCAGCAGTATCTTGAGACCAGCCATCAGGCGTATGATTTATTCCGTCCTGAGGGTAATGACTCCGTGGAGCAGTTGGCGAGAAAATTGTGTAACGATGCCTATCGCACTTTGGTTGTCGTCGGTGGCGACGGTTCGCTGAACGATGCTCTCAACGGCATCATGACGGCTGATTTTCTCCATAAAGACTTTGCTTTTGGCATTATCCCGTCAGGCTCGGTCAATGACTTCGCAAGATTCTGGGGCATCATGCCCAACGACTATAAGAAGTCGATTGACAGCATTATCAGGCGTAAAACACGCAGGATCGACCTTGGTGTCTTCCATTATCAGGGACAGGACCACGTTGCTCACAGACGGTTTTTCCTGAATTGCGTGAATATAGGCCTTGGGGCCCGCCTTATCGAGTTGTCGAACAGCACGAAGAAACTGACTGGGTCGAAGCGGGTGTCGAATGCCATGACGATGACAGGGCAGGTGTTCGAGCGCAAATCGTTCGACCTTACATTCCAGACCGATACGGAACGTTTCCACGAGAAAGTCATGTCGGTGTGTATCGGAAATACCACTGGGTATGGCCAGACGCCTAATGCTGTCCCCTACAACGGCATGCTTGACATGTCGGTTATCACGCGTCCGGAGTGGTGGCAGCTGTTCGAGGGATTTTGGCTGCTGGGAAAGGGAAAGTTCTTGAATTACAGGAATGTACATCCCTATAGGGTGAATGAGGTGGTTTTCACGGATGTAGGCAAGGCCAAGGTCAGTCTTGACGGACGGATTATCCAACAGAAAATCCTGACACCGTTCAAGGTGGAGGTTTTGCCAGAGAAGATTCCGCTCATCATACCCTATGAGTGAACATTTTTTTAAGGTGTAATTGCTTGATTTTTAGTAAGATGGGCGTAAACGGCCATTCTTCTGAATATGTATAAAAGACCACTTAGTTTGCTGTATGGTAAATTATTGAAAATCAGTGGATCAAGCAAAAAAACGACCAGATATCAAATCTGGTCGTTTTTTTCTATAATCGTGGAATAATTCTTATTTCACTTTGTCTACGATAGCCTTGAATGCCTCCTGGTTGCTCATGGCGAGATTTGCGAGAGTCTTACGGTTGATTTCGATTCCAGCCTTGTGGAGAGCTCCCATCAGCTGGCTGTATGACATACCCTCAAGTCTTGCTGCTGCGTTGATACGCTGAATCCAGAGTGCACGGAACTCGCGCTTTTTTCTGCGGCGGTCTGCGAAAGCATAGGTCAAGCCTTTCTCATAGGCATTTTTTGCTACGGTCCACACGTTCTTGCGGGCACCAAACTGACCCTTGACGCGCTTCAAAATCTTTTTTCTTCTTGCACGTGATGCTACGTGATTTACTGATCTTGGCATAATTTGATTTTTTTTTGAATGTCAGCGCCACGGCATTCTCTTCGTGAACTTAATGCTGAACATCCGGTTAAACTTAATGTTAATTTCTAAGACGATGGATTAACGGAGAACTAAAAGGTCGAGCACCTGCTTGCGGTTCGCTTTCACAACGATCGCGCTGTGGTCGAGGTTTCTCTTCTGTTTTTTCGTCTTCTTGGTCAGAATGTGACTGTGATAAGCGTGCTGACGCTTGATCTTTCCTGTCCCAGTAAGCTTAAAACGCTTCTTGGCAGCCGAATTGGTCTTTACTTTTGGCATTTTTTTTTCTTTTTAAATTAATACTTACGGTGGCAACGTATATACCAGGACGTTACGCACTCTTCTTTTCTATTATTCTTCTGTTACGTTGGATTCATTGTTTCCCTCAGCGGGAGCTTCAGATGGAGTAGGGGTGTTGGCAGTCTCTTTCTCGCTCTGTTGCTTTTTCTCTGCATCTGAGCGCTGCTGGCTCTTCTTGGGCTGTCCGGGCTTCTTGGGAGAGAGCATGATGCTCATGCGCTTGCCTTCCAACACTGGCATGTTCTCCACTTTTGCGATTTCCTCGAGGTCGTTGGCAAAACGCAGCAACAAGACTTCTCCTTGCTCTTTGAAGACGATGGAACGTCCCTTGAAGAAGACATAGGCTTTCACCTTGTTTCCGTCTTTCAGGAATTCCTGGGCATGTTTCAGTTTGAAATTGTAGTCAGCCTCGGCAGTCTGCGGTCCGAACCGGATTTCCTTCAGCTCCACCTTCACCTGCTTTGCCTTCATCTCCTTAGCTTTCTTTTTCTGCTGATACAGGAACTTGGAGTATTCAATCAGGCGGCATACAGGCGGGTTTGCATTCGGAGAAATCTCCACAAGGTCCACACCTTTCTCCTCGGCCAGGCGTAGGGCGTCACGTGTGCTCATCACTACGGAATCCACTTCTTCGCCTACGATTCTCACCTCTTTCACGTGGATTTGTTCGTTTACGCGATATTGAGGCTGCTTTTTTTTGTCAATTTTCATTAACTGATACTTGTCCTTTCGTTTTTGATGTATTTTTATTGTTGTTTGCTGGATGTGGGCCAATATTTATCCCGCATTTTCGCAAATCAAATGCAAAGTTACAAATTTTCTGTCATTTGACGAACTTCTTCGTTGATTTTCTTTGCAAAATCTTCAAATTTCATGCTTCCTTGGTCGCCTTGACCGCGTTTTCTGACAGATACGGTGCCATCTGCCATCTCTTTTTCTCCAACAACAAGCATGTAAGGAATTCTGCGCAGCTCGTTGTCGCGGATTTTTCGGCCGATTTTCTCGTTTCGGTCGTCCACGGTTGAGCGCACGTCGTTGGCGTTGAGATAGGCATTCACTTTCTCTGCATATTCATTGAATTTCTCGGAAATCGGAAGAACGATGACCTGGTCGGGAGTCAGCCAGAGCGGGAAATGTCCAGCAGTGTGCTCGATAAGCACAGCTACGAATCGTTCCATCGATCCGAATGGTGCTCGGTGTATCATCACAGGACGGTGTTTCTCATTGTCCGACCCTGTGTATTCCAGCTTGAATCGCTCAGGCAGGTTGTAGTCCACCTGTATGGTTCCCAGCTGCCAGCGTCGTCCGATGGCGTCCTTGATCATGAAGTCGAGTTTTGGTCCGTAGAATGCGGCCTCTCCTGTCTCCTTGCGTGCGTTCAGTCCTTTTTCCTCGCATGCTTCGATGATGGCTCTCTCAGCCTCTTCCCATACTTCGTCGCTACCGATGTATTTTTCCTTGTCGTTAGGGTCGCGCAGCGAAATTTGTGCTTCGAACTCTTTGAAGTCGAGGGCTTTGAAGATGATGCTGATGATGTCCATCACGCGCAGGAACTCGCCCTTCACCTGGTCGGGGCGGCAGAAGATATGTGCGTCGTCCTGCGTGAATGAACGTACTCGTGTGAGTCCGTGGAGCTCTCCGCTCTGCTCATAGCGGTATACCGTTCCGAATTCTGCAATGCGAAGCGGCAGTTCTTTGTATGAGCGTGGATGCAGTGCGTAGATTTCGCAGTGGTGAGGGCAGTTCATCGGCTTGAGCATGTACTCTTCGTCCTCCTCCGGTGTGTGGATGGGCTGGAAAGAGTCTTTCCCGTAGTGAGCATAGTGTCCGGATGTGACATAAAGGCTCTTTCCTCCGATATGCGGTGTGATCACCTCCTGATATCCGTATTTTTTCTGGATCTTGCGTAGGAAGTCCTGCAGGCGCAGACGTAATGACGTTCCCTTCGGAAGCCACATGGGAAGTCCTTTTCCCACTCGCTCAGAGAAGAAGAATAGATCCATCTCCTTTCCGATTTTCCTGTGGTCACGTTTCTTGGCCTCTTCCAGTTTCTGAAGATATTCGTCGAGCATCTTCTTTTTGGGGAATGAGATGCCGTACATACGGGTCATCATCGGACGCTTCTCGTCGCCTCTCCAGTATGCGGCAGCTACCGACAGCACCTTGACTGCCTTGATGGCGGCTGTGCTGACGAGGTGCGGTCCACGGCAGAGGTCAGTGAAGGCACCTTGTGTGTAGGTGGTGATATGTCCGTCCTCCAGTTCCTCAATCAGCTCATTCTTGTATGTCTGGCCGCGTTCGCCGAAGAATTTCAGTGCGTCAGCCTTTGATATGCTTTTCCTGACGAGCATCTCCTTGCGTTGCACCAGTTCCTGCATTTTCTTCTCGATAGCAGGGAAGTCAGCGTCGCTGATTTTCACACCTTCCGGTGGCATGATGTCATAGTAGAACCCGTTTTCTATAGCGGGTCCGATGCCGAACTGTGTTCCAGGATACAATTCCTGAAGGGCTTCAGCCATCAGGTGTGCGCTGGTATGCCAGAAAGCATGTTTGCCTTCTTCGTCTTCGAATTTGTAGAGAACCACCTCTGCATCCTCGCAGATGGGGCGGTTCAGTTCTGTGGTTTGTCCGTTCACACCACATGCAACAACTTCCTGTGCAAGACGGGAGCTGATACTTTCCGCGATTTGGAGGCCGGTAACGCCTTCTTCATATTCGCGGACAGACTTGTCGGGAAATGTAATTTTTATCATTTTTTTAATCTTTGTTTTTGTCGAAAGTGCAAATATCTTGCAAAGTTACGATTAACCATGCAAAAATCAAAATTATTAACTATTTATTTTTGTTTTAGCGGCTTTATGAATCGCCAATTACTATGTCAAAGCTGGCATATGAAGGTGTACCCAAGGAATGAACAGCGAAATTTCAAATACTAATTCATTTCCTGTATGATTTTGTAAGCCATCTCGATTCCCAGTTCTCCAGCCTTGCTTAAGTCTGATCTGGCTCCGTCGATGTCGTTGAGCCAGAGCTTCAGTATTGCTCGGTTGTAGTATGCTTCGGCATAAGCCGGCCTTTTGTCGATTGCCGTTCCAAGGTCTTTGATGGCCTTGTCGATGCTGTTGCTTTTGGCATATGCGAACGCCCTGTTGTAATAGGCTTCGGGAATGTTTGGATTTAGGCTGATGGATTCGCTCAGCAGTGAGACGGCAGCCAGGAAGTCGTGCTGATATAGCTGTCCGTATCCTGAAGTGAAAGATGTTGGCGGATTGTATGCTTCTTTCTGATAGTCCGACAGATATTGTGGCGGCAGCATATCGTATTTGTTGATGATGTATGCTGCGTCCGTATTCCGGGTAATGTAGAATATGTCGTCAGGATAAAGAAAGTCGTTGCCGGCCACAACCTCTTGCTCAATCTCCTTCATTTCTTCTTTCGATGTGGATGCTGCGCATCTCTTTGTCAATGCGTCATCAGGAGCGATGTCGCGAGCGAGGCTGAAGTCCGCCCTGGCTTCCTGTTCTGTGGCAAACATTATTTTGCAGAGCCCTCTGTGAATCAGTAGTCTTGAGTTTTTAGGGTGTATGTGCAGAGCCCTTGAGTACATGCTTGTTGCCTCTTCCCATTTTCTGTCGGCCATGAGAAAGTTGGCTTTCACGGTCAGTGACGGCAGGTGGAACGGGTCGTGGTTGAGCGCGCTGTCGGCCAGTGCCTCCGCTTCGGCCTTCATTCCCATTCCGTAGCGGGCCCGGCTCTTCAAGAGATATCCGTCGGCTTTCTTAGGCCATTTCCGTATCATCATTTCTGACAGGCTGTCAGCGGCGTTAAAGTCTTTTGTTTTCAGTTCACTGAGTATCAGGTTGTTCCAGATTTCAATCCGCCCGTTGTTGAACAACGTTGCCTGTTCGTAGTCTTCGGCCGCCGGTGCGTATTTCCCTTGAATAAACCTTACGGCTCCTCTCTGCTCGTAAGCTTCGTAGTAGAAAGGGTTGAGAGATAGTGTTTGTGTCAGGTCGTTTTCGCTGCCAGTGTAGTCGCCCAGGTTTTGCTTGGCAATGCCTCTGAAGTAGTATGCCTTGTGGCTGTTTGGCCTGGACGCCACTACGCGGTTGAATATGGCAATGGCCGTCTTGTAGTCATGAAAATCCAGTGCGTTTTGTCCTGCTTCCATGGAGTGGGGAATGTCCCATTGTGCTTTTGATGCATATGGGAATACCGATGTCATGGCAAACAATATGAATTTCGCGAGCCGAACAGTCATAAGCTGATAGATGGTTTCTGCTTTGTTGCAATCAGATTGTCAATGGTTTGGTTTAGCCTTGTAGTGACAGCTGAATTTTCCTTTCGTCATGCCTATCAGCTTTTTCTTCAAGAGTTGCTTACGTAGAGGCGACACCCTGTCGACAAACATTTTTCCTTCCAAATGGTCGAATTCATGCTGAATGACCCTGGCGACGAATCCTTCCACCCACTCATCGTGCGGTGTCAGGTTCTCATCAAGATATTTAATATGTACGCGCGAGGGACGTTTCACGTTCTCGTGGATTCCAGGAATGGAGAGGCATCCTTCCTCCATGCTTACGAGGTCGTCGCTGGTCTCGATGATGTGTCCGTTGATGAAGGTCTTCAGAAATCCTTTATATTGTGGTTCGTCTTCGCTGATGCAGTCGAGGTCCACGACCACAACCCTTATGGGTAGTCCCACCTGTGGTGCTGCCAGTCCCACGCCCTCGGCGTTTTTCAGCGTTTCAAACATGTTGGCAATCAGTTCCTGAAGATTAGGGTAGTCAGTTGGTATGTCTTCTGCTTGCTTGCGAAGCACCGACTGACCGAAAATGTACATTGGTAATATCATTTTTTTTATTTGTAATTTAAGTTTCAGAAGTAAAAAAGGAATTAAAATGGGAGTAAAAATGGAAGTAATGTGCTCTGCACAGGACGATAGTCTTGGCATTCATAGAGTGCCTTTCAGCCCAAATTGCTTATTATTCCTTTGGTAATCCTTTATTTCACTTCATTTTATAACATGCGGAACTTGAATCTGTAATCTTTTATTTCTATTCTAATTGGTTTTTTTACATAATTGTTCTTTCAACCTTCAACAAACAAGAGTAACTTCACTCTCAACTCTCAACTCTAAATTCTAAACTATTCATATAGTCCTGCAGGATGATGGTGGCGCTCACTTGGTCGACGAGTCCCTTGTTCTCTCGTCTTTCCTTTTTCTTTACGCCGCTTTCGATGATTACTCGCTGTGCCATCACGCTGGTGAATCGCTCGTCGTAGAATTCCACGGGTATGTCGGTCAGGATTTTCCTCAGTCTGTTGACGAAGGGCGTAATCCGTTTCATGTTTTCCGAGTCGTCGCCGTTGGGCTGTTTTGGCAGTCCCACCACAATCCGTTCCACCTCCTCTTTCGACGTGTATTCCATGATGAAGTCGAAGAGTGTCGGAGTGCTGACAGTTGTCAGTCCGTTTGCGATGAGCTGAAGCGGATCGGTCACAGCGATGCCGGTTCGCTTTTTCCCGTAGTCTATGGCCATTATTCTTCCCATCAGTCTGTCAGTTTATCTTAATCACCACATATTCCGAGCAGGTGCAGATTCGGAATTTACCGCCCCAAATGCCCATTCCGGAGCTTACGTAGTATTCAGTATTTCCTTTTTTATGGTATCCGTATGCACATTCATATACGGCATCGGTCACCCAGTTGAGAGGCCATACCTGTCCGTGGTGGGTATGTCCGCTCAGTTGCAGGTCGATCTTCTGCTGCTGCGACTCCTCGAGGTGATAGGGTTGATGATCGAGCAGTACAGTGAAGTATGGTATGCCTTGTTTCTCTGCAGTCAGTTCTTTCAGCGTTTTGCGTTTCTGGTTGGACCGGTCGTCCCTACCGATGATGCACATGTTGTCGGTCACTTGTGTGGTGTCGACGAGCAGATGAATTCCCGCTTTTTTGTAGAAGTCGATGGAACGTTCTTTTCCTGCGAGGTATTCATGGTTTCCGAGGCATGCATATACCGGTGCGTTGAGATAGGGAAATTCCTCCCATGTACTTTCCTCTTCCAGCGGGCGCAGGTTGCCGTCGATGATGTCACCTGCAATGAGGATCAAGTCAGCCTTCTCTTCGTTGATGAGCTCCACCCATCTGTGGAATTCCGATCTCGGGTTGTGGTAGCCGAGGTGGAGGTCGCTGAGAAAGATGATTTTCTTTGTTCCTTGTATTTTCTTGCTCTTGATGCTGATTTCCTTTCGTTGCTTGTGGTTGTACCTCACGTTTCCCGCAAACAGGACCCCAGTGATGAGAATCAGTATTGCAAGGCTGGCCGGCAGGCTGTTGTATAGCAGTTGTTTAGGTACGATATGGCAGAGTCTGCCGATGTCGAGCAGCAGGAAGATGATGAGCAGATAAAGCAGTATGATAAGCCATGATGTGCTGACTTCATAGATGCTTCTCGACAGTCCGAGCGGCAGTTTGTCCATAGCCGGACTGAGATATAGGAAAAGCATGAGGAACGAAATGATTCCCAGAGCAATGAGGATGGTTTTCCAGATGAAAGTCATGGGAAGGATGCACCATAAATGCCAGAAAACATAAGTGTGTACGCCTATGATAATCAGCAGAAACAGAAGTATAAATCCCATAATATTTATGATTTTCCCATGTTTTATTCCGCCCATGCGTCGCTATATCTTGCTTTCAGCTTGTCTCTGGTGCTTTCGTCGGCTCCTGCCACAACCACTCTGTACATTTTGTTGGATTCAATGAATCTGACGCTTGCGCTGTAGCCTTGTGATTTAAGCTCAGCCACGCGGTTGTTGGCGTTTTCCTCAGATCCGAAGCTTCCTACAATCACGTTGTATTTCTTTTTTTGCTCTGGCTGAGGCGTGTTGTTTGTCTTAGGCGTTTCGGCCTTTTGTGCTGTTTTAGCTTGCTCTTGCTGTGTCTGCTTGTCCTTGTTGGCCTGATGCGTGTTGTTCTCGTTGTTTGAGTTGTCATTTGCGGTGTGGCTCTGGTTTTCGGACGGCTGCACCAGTCTGGGCTCTTCCGGCTTGGACTCTTCTTTCTGCTTCTCAGACTCGTTTTCTTCTCTTTCCTTCTTTTCGGAGTCCTTGCTTTCTTTTTCCTTTCTGGCCTCTTCCTGTTTCTTGGCCTCTTCCTGTTTCTTGGCCTCTTCTTGTTTCTTCGTTTCCTCCTCTTTCTTCTTGGCCTCTTCCTCTTTCTTCTTGGCTTCCTCCTCAGCTGTTATCGTTGTCACATCGATTCCGCTGCGGGAGTCCACTTTGCTTTCCGTCTTCTTCTCCTCTTTCTTGATGGTCAGGCTTGTCTTTGCAGTCTGATTCTTGTCGTCGTCCTTTCCGAAGAGGGCTTTGAATGCGAAGTATCCGAGAATGCCCAGTATGGCGAGGAAGATGAAAATCTGCATGGCCTTCAGCGTTTTGTTGCTTAGCCCGTCGTCATCATCGTCGTCGTCATCATCATCGTCGTCGTCGTTTGATGTCTGTTTGATGCTTGACTTTGTCTTGTGCTTCTTGCTGCCAGCCACAGCCACTCCCATGCTCTTCTCGAAAGACTTGTCGGTGGTTGCAGAGCCGGTGATGCCAAACAGAAAGTCGTTGATTTCGTTGGAGTCCTGTGGTCTCCGGAAAATGTTTGGAGTCATGAGCCATAGCACGAATCTCTGCATCTTCTTGCTCACGTTCGTAGGGAAGTGGTAGAGGTTGGTGGTAGCTTCATTTACCTCAGCTGCTGCCGGCGGGCGTTTGCCCGTAAGCAGATTGTAGAGCGTAGCGCCGAGTGAGTAGTAGTCGGTCCATGGCCCGATGTTGTTCTCGTCGAGCGCCTGCAGCTCCATCGGGTCGTGGTTTGTGTCAGCCACAATGGTTGACTCGTTGTCAACGAGTTTGCAGTGTCCGTACTCCAGGAATTTGATGTGTCCGTTGTCGTCGACGACAATGCTGGACGGCGTGATGTCGAGATGCCAGAATCCCTGGCTGTGCATTGCGTTGAGTCCGTCGAGCATCTGTGTGAGGTAGCTGATGACCTCAGCTTCAGCGAACGGCTTGTTCTTTCGCATCATGCGCTGCGACAGCAGCTCACCTTCCACGTTTTCCATCACATAGTATGATGTGTTGTTCTCGCTGAAGAGATCTGTCACCTTGGCGATATGTCCGTTGCTGATTTGTCTGAGTGCTCTCGCCTCCTCGTTGAATCGGTCGAGGTATTCGTTGTATATCTCCTGACAACTCTCGTCAATCAGAATCTCCATGCTTCCCTCTTTCCGTTTGGATATGTTCTGCACGAACAATTCCTTGATGAGCACGTTCTCCCTGAATTTCGTGTCGTTGGCCAGGTAGAGGTTGCCCAGAGCCCTGCTTGAGAGTTGCTTTAGAATCTTGTATTTCCCGTTCAAGAGGCTCCCTGCCGGGAGCAGTTTCTGCATGTCGTTTATAACTGTCGTTTCCATAAAATTCCGAAATTTCCTTCAAATTTACGAATTTTTAGCCGTAGAACAAAATTTTTTGTCAATACAAAGAGTTTTATATGCATTTTCAGTCAAAAAGAGTCCTAAATGCTCTCGAAATTTGCTGATTTGAGAAATTTGTGCTAATTTTGAAAAAATTTTTAACACAAGCTCCTCTGGGGGTAAAAATCCACGTTTGTGCGCCGCATTAAAAACTTGAAAATACTCGTTATTTTTCTTGTCTCCTTGTTTCCCTTCTTCTCGGAAGCAAGGATTTGTTTGTCGGTGGATACGCTCAATTCTATGTCGACGCTCCCGGCGGATACTCTGACACAGACAAATGATGAGCTTTCGGGGCATGAGCCTGATTCAGTTGGTGGCGCTGACCTTCATGCAGGAGCTGTGAAAGCACGTTCAGTATCATCATACCAAGGCTTCTCCTCATCTGATGTCTTGGACTTGAACCACAGCCTCACGTTCGACCGCAGCATTCCTGTGGACCGTGTTCTTTCTGTCAGTCCAGGTGTTGGCATGAAGGTGGACTCCCTGCTCATCCATCCGAGTCCGAAGCGCCGTGTGTGGCGTGCAGTAGGCGAGGGTGTGTTTGTCAATACCTTTGTGTGGGCTGCCGACCGCTGGTTGCTGGGCAAGGACTATTATTCCAAGGGCTGGTCCACGTTGAAGGGCAACTTGGACAAAGGCTGGTCGTTCGACGGCGACGCTTTCAGCACCAATTTCATCGACCATCCCTATCACGGCAACCTTTATTACACCGCAGCTCGCACGAGTGGTTGCAATTACTGGCTTTCCACGTTGCTCACCGCCATCGGCAGCCTGGAGTGGGAAGAGATAGCCGAGACAGACTACCCGTCCTATAACGACTTCTTTGCCACCACCTTTGGTGGCTCAGCCCTCGGCGAACTCACACTTCGTGTGTCCGACCTGATACTCAATAACAAGCGTCGTGGCTTCAACCGCGTGATGCGTGAGGTGGTGGCGTTCGGTCTTGCTCCCATGCGTGGTGTCAACCGCATGATCGACGGCGATATGTGGCGCCATCAGGACACCCATTATCTCTATCACGACAAGTCGGAGATTCCTTACCGCTTCATGATCTCAGCCGGTGCCCGCTGGTCGGAGACCAGGGTGACGTCATCCCTGTGCAACACGTCGTTCAACATCTTCCTCGATTACGGAAAGTACGGCGACACCCGCCAGAACCGTCCGTTCGACTGCTTCCGTGCCGACATGGTGTTCAACAAGAACGGCAAGCATGTTCCGCTCGTAAGCACTTTCTGCATCAATGGCCGTATCCATGGCTGGCAACTCGGCAAGACGGCTCACAGCGGTACGGTGTTTTCCATTAATCAGGATTTTGTGTACTACAACAACGAGCAGCAGGAGCGTGTGAAGTACGACCGCCGTGCGCTTTTCTGCCTGGCAGAGCCTGCCGCCATCGGTCCGGCTGTCACGTTTGAGGCGCCTGCTTTCCGCCACACCACCACAGTCAACGCCGTTTTGATGAGCGGCTTCACCGCCGACCACTATTACCGTTGCTATAATATGGGCAGCGGCTTCAATGCCAAGGTGTACAATCTCATCCGTCTTTCCGACATACTCTATCTCAATCTTGATGCCTCGTTCCATTATCTCTTCACATGGGAAGGCTATGAGAAAGATCAGCTTGACAAGTTCAAGGCAGAAGGTAAGGAGCCTCCCTACAAGCTGAATACGATGATAGGCAGGAAAGGTGGTGACAAATGCTATGCCACGTTCTTCGTGCTCCATCCACGTCTTGACCTCAAACTTTTCAAAAATGTGTATGCCTCGGCCCAATTGCGGTATTTCACCCGTAATTCCGTCTACAAATATTTCGACAACGTGAAGTCACACTATTCAGACTTCAACGTGTCGCTCACCTACAAAATTGAGTGATAAGTGGCATAATCATCTCAATCCATTTACATGATTTTTTGAGACTCCGGCACACGTCCTATCTACGGGATGTGTCTGCCCGAATATTTATTTCAAATAGTTGTCGATAAACGCTTCGCGAGGGCGCAGATAGTTTTCTTCCCAGTGTTGATAGACTGCGCCAGATGGCCAGCTGTGGCTGCGGTAAGGCACGCATTTGACCGTCTTCTTCCCAGGCGCTCCATTGAGGGAAGACCACACGGCCGAAGCAGGACAGGTGGTGTCGATGAGCCCGATTTCGCAGAATATCTCAGCTTTGGAGTGATGGAGAAGCAATGAGCCGTCGAAGTATCGAAGCGTGGAGTCTATTCTGGATGATGGGATTTCCGGATGGTTCTCTATGGGATGTGGCCATCCGCTCCTTCGTCCAGCACGTGCTCCGCCAAGGTCCTGCATGGCAGGTACATTGAGAACCACGGCCGACACGCGAGGATCAAGCCCTGCTGCAGCAACGGCTTGTCCGCCTCCTTGGCTTTCGCCGATAATCAGTAGTCGTCGGCCGTCCCATTCAGGTAGACTGGTCATGTAGTCTATGGCACGAAGCAGACGAAGATACATTCCTTTGAAGTAATATGTGTCACGGTCCCACAAGCTGTACTCGAAATAATCGTGAAGAGGACCATCCTCGAGCGTCTTGTAATATGCGTCACTCTCACCGTTCAGCATGCCGTGGGCATTGAGGTCCAGGCTCAGCGCGCCACTTCCTTTGGCGGCATTCCTTACGCATTCTTCCACCTGACAACGGCACCAACTGCCGCTCACACCGGCTGCACGGCACAGGATGATGATGGGCAACGACTTTTTCTTTGCCCCCACCGGTTTCGATAGGTAAGCACGTACAGGAGATGGGCCAAGACAGTTGAGCTCTATGTCCTGGCAGGTGTACCGCCCTTGATAATCAGACGGGACATCCAGGTCCTTCAATTTCGTTTCCATGGGGAGTGACCGCAGCTGTCGCTTCTGGTTCTTCCAATATTCCATCAGGTCGGATGGCTCTTGATAGCCAGCTTTGAAGCCCTCTGGTGCCACGACGTAACCGATGGATGACGGCTGGCCGCCCCTCTCCTTCACCTCTACAATGACGGCACATGTGCTGTCGAGGGCCTGATCCAATACGTTGAAGGTTGTGGTCTTTGGCAAAATCCGGTGTTTAAGGGTCATGCGGTTGTTGTGGTATATGCAGACCTCTATGGAGTCCAAAGGTACAATGCCTGTGTGGCATGACACAACGGCACGTTCTCCTTTCTTGTAAATTCCACTTTCTTTATTGATTTTCAAACGACAATCCACTCCACGCCTCACTTCGTCGCGGAGATAACGATAGAGTTGGCGTACCGCACCATTTGCCTCCGGGTCAATCGGGGCAGGGGATATCTCGTTTTGTGCTGACAGGGGTAACTGTGTCAGCAAGAGCAGAGTCAGTATGAATTTTCTCATGATAAGCATAAATAGTAAATTCTCTTTATCCCAATTCTGAGTGATGAATATTGAAAAAAAGTACTGCCGTACCAGGCAGTACTTTCATGTTTTGCAACGACATAGGATTTTGTTGTTATTCGCTTTTACTCTCTATTCCACGAACATGGTGTTGGGTGGAAGCACATATCCTTTCTGTGCCGGCACGTAAGCAGCTCCGAGTCTGCGTTGTGCCTCCAGTTCGTAAGGCAGTTTTCCGGCATCCTCCGGCTTGATAATCACTTCCAGACCCACAACAGCGAACTTACGCAGTTTGTTCAGGTCGTCGTTTCTCAGTCGGATGCATCCCTCGCTGTCGCGTCCCGGCACCGACGGCACGTTTCCGCTGCTGCCGTGGATTCCGATGCTGTTGTTTCCGGCTACATAGGGATGCCGGTTGAGTTTCAGCCTCATAAACCAGTCTCCGTAAGCCAGGATATTGCCTCTTCCGTCCTTGAAGTCATGTTTCCATGTGCTGGCCGAAACGATTTGGCTGATGGTGAAGGGGATGTATTCTCCCGCTGAGTTCTTCGCGCAAACGGGGGTGGTTCCATCGCCCGACCTGTGCTTGTCGCCGGTGTTTCGTGCCGTGCAGACGGGGAAATGAGCTGCCAGTTCGATGCCCTGGTTTGTCCGTTCGTAGACATAGATGCGGTATTCACGCTTGGAGATGACGAAGAAGCAGTTTTTTGGGTTGGCGTTAGCTTTGTACACGACCCCCTTGTCGTTGCAGTCGTACACGTTGAACTGCTTGCGAGGGAATGCCTTGTCGCACACGCGTCGGAATCCGTATCGTGGCGGGTCCTGTGGAGGTGCAGCCTGTGTGTATGCCACGTCTGGCAATCCGGCAGGAAGTATAGCGGTGGCAGGCACAGACGTCTCCGGCTGTGCGCTGACGCTTGCTGATGCGAGCAAGAGAGATGCTAAGGTCAGAATCATGTTTCTTTTCATTTTTTCGTGAAGTTAAAGCCGGTCTTCATGCCGCTATAGGTTTTCGACAAGGTTGAAATCGCGGAGAGTGTGGCGTTGCCCGATGCGCTTGCCACGGTCTGTGCCATGTTCAGCAGAGATGTGGTCTCGTATGTCAGCTCCAGCGACTTTCCCGAGACTTTGGCATATGCTGAGGGCAGAGAGAGGAATCCGCTGCTCTTGATGGATATTTTGTTCGTGCTGGAGTCGAACTCGTATGTGCCCTGAGTCTCCTTTCCCTTGATAGTGTATGTGCAGGTCTTGTCGGAATTGAATGTGATGGTGAATGCGCCTTTGGTGATGCCCACCGTCTTGTAGTAAGACTCGAGTTTCGACTCAATTGTCTTGTTGGCGGCACCGCTGGCCACTGACGCCAACACGTTCTTGCTCTCCAGCTGCACAGCCGGCTCCTCGTACACCCATGTCCCCACGATGGTGTTCTCGTTTGTCTTGCTTGTCACGGCGCCTATGATTCCTCCGATGATGTCGGTTGCCGTCGTTCCGTTTGTGTTCCCGGATTGGTTTTGGATGGTGTTTGTCGTGCCTCCGCAGCTACAGATTACAGCTGCTACGAGTGCAACGGCTACAAATAGATACTTTTTCATGTTGTTACTTCGTGTTGATTATACTTTTCTCTGCAAAATTAGGTAAATTTAGTTGATTATCAAAATAAATTCTCTCTTTTCTGCAATTATGCAAACTTCTTCAGCCCTCTCCGCCACTATTATACAACGTAAGCCAACAGTAAACCCCGTATTGTGAGATTCAGAATTAGTTCCTGCCACTGGGTGAGGCGGTATGGAGGGGCATTGTCATCATCGAACCGCATGTCGGGCAGGCTGACGCATCCTTTCTCATGCTTCAGGTTGTATATCACCAGGCCGCCATACTCCGCATGCAGTATCTTCAAGCTCGTCAACGAGCGGTTTATGAATATGAACGCCTCGCCATCCCGCACGTCGCGTCTCATCTCATTGGCCACAATGCCGCTCAGGGAATAGAAGCTCTTGCGCATGTCGGTGGAATATGGATAAAGGTAGAACGTATCCGATTCACTCAGGCAGAACATAGGCGTTAGCGTAAGAGGGTTATCATCTGCCGGAGCTGGTCAAGAGTCATGTCGCTCGTCACACGCACCGTCACACCGTTGGGATAGACCACTTCACACAAAGTACCGCAGCAACCGTCTGATCCCGCATAGGCATTTCCGCATTTACCGGTCATCTTCACAGGAATGAAGCCGCCGCAGGATGCAGGCAGTGATTCAGCCTTCAGTTTGGCCTTCCAATAATAGAAACGACTCTCACGGATTCCAGCGTCCTCACAATACTGACGGATGCTGAGTCCGCTGTGCTGCCACTCCTCATGGATGTGGCGGAATTCTTCAATTGTCATGTTTGTCATATGCGCGATAAATTATAATAACGCGCAAAGGTAAGCACAAATAATCAGGAGGGCAATACGGGGTTTACTGTTGGCTTACAGTGGAATATGGTCTGAGACAACCTCAAAGTAGGACTCAATACCAATGGCAAGGTCTTAATCCTTGTTGTAGTGGAAAATTTGTGCAAGTCAGGTGAACAGAGCCAAGCTCGCTTGAGCTATGCCATGACGCAGCCAAAATTTTCGTAAGAAATATGGTATGAGACAGATTACAATGGAGTGACCATCGAAAAATCGTCTTAATCCTTGTTGTAGTGGAAAATTTGTGCAAGTCAGGTGAGCAGAGCCAAGCTCGCTTGAGTTATGCCATGACGCAGCCAAAATTCTCGTAAGAAATATGGTCTGAGACAATATTGTTTAACTGAACTAATTTAATTAATTAGTCTTAATCCTTGTTGTAGTGGAATATGGTCTGAGACCTAAAATATACATCATTATGGAAACTTACAGTCTTAATCCTTGTTGTAGTGGAATATGGTCTGAGACCCATAAAAACAAAAGCAATATGAAAACGAAAGTAGGTCTTAATCCTTGTTGTAGTGGAATATGGTCTGAGACAGTTTTTAACATCATCAACCGAGCATCAGAAGAGTTGTCTTAATCCTTGTTGTAGTGGAATATGGTCTGAGACGTGGCAAGAACGTCAAGCGTTCCCTCGGTGAGTCTTAATCCTTGTTGTAGTGGAATATGGTCTGAGACGACTATGCATGTGACGCAAGTAAGCTTAATGTCTTAATCCTTGTTGTAGTGGAATATGGTCTGAGACTCATTGAAAAACTTTGACCAAGAAAGTGCGAGGAAAGTCTTAATCCTTGTTGTAGTGGAATATGGTCTGAGACAATTTGTTGAAGCTGTTGGAACACTTGCAGTGAGGTCTTAATCCTTGTTGTAGTGGAATATGGTCTGAGACTTTCATTTGTAACAAATATTACACTCTCTAAAGAGGGGTCTTAATCCTTGTTGTAGTGGAATATGGTCTGAGACGAGGTAAAGAAATATATTATGTCTGCTTTTCTAAGTCTTAATCCTTGTTGTAGTGGAATATGGTCTGAGACATACATATACAGCAGTCGACGAGTAAACAAAGTCTTAATCCTTGTTGTAGTGGAATATGGTCTGAGACACATTTGGCGAATCTCGTGTAATGATAGAAACAGATGTGTCTTAATCCTTGTTGTAGTGGAATATGGTCTGAGACAAGTTATAACGAACACATTCGGAACAAGTCAGAAACAGTCTTAATCCTTGTTGTAGTGGAATATGGTCTGAGACACAAAGACACGTACGTAACAACCATCAAGTGTCTTAATCCTTGTTGTAGTGGAATATGGTCTGAGACGAAAGTTACTTTTCCCCAACTGAATCCATTAGTCTTAATCCTTGTTGTAGTGGAATATGGTCTGAGACCCGGTGTCCTTGTAATATGTTGTGCTATAGCATTTTAGATTGTTGTGTGCTTTAAGAATCCCTGTTTTTGGGAAAAAATTAACACTTTTTTAGGATTTGCAAAGTTATGAACTTTTTATGGATTATACAATAGGTGTTTTGTTAATAATTATTAAAAGTTGTATTGTTTTGGCTTTTAGTGTGATAGAGTTTTAAATTTGAGGTTTATTGTAGTCTGTTATGGTGAATTTGCTGATTTTCTTCCAAGTTTTTATATTTATTAACTAAAATTGCCGAATTGTTAATTTTAACTTAATTTCTGGGTGTTTTTAGAAGAAAATGATCTTTTTAAGTGAATAATGTAGTCACTCAGTTGAGGGGGGCGGGAACCAGGAACGTTTGTGCTTCATCGGTCGGAAACCGACGCTACTACGCGTGGGATACATGCAGGGGCGTTTTGGTGATGGGTTGAGGTGCAAGTATAGACAGGTGGAAAGTTACAAGACGCACCACGGCGCGTCTCTACATGCTTTGAGACGCCATATATGGACGTCTCTACTTGCTAATAGGGATGGGACGGGTGATGGCTGTGGTTTTGCCGTCTTTTTGGAATGCTTTGACACGGACGGTGTCTCTGTCGTTGAGTCCTGCAAGCAGGTTAGCTCCTACGTAGCATCTTCTGACGAAGGCAAACGGTTTTCCGGCAGCGTTACACTTGATACTGATGGGCCCTTCCACGACGACGATTTTTCCGAAGTGGCTGGCGGCTTCGTCGTCGGATGCGATGTCGATGCCCAGTAATGTGACTCGGTGCTGGTCGTCCTGCTTTATTCTTGCCTTGATGAAGTCACCAGGCTCGAGGGTCTTACGCCCTTTCAGCTTTTTCTTCGGTAAGACGATGGAAGAGCCGTCTGGATTTTTGAGTGTTGCCATCTCCTGTCCTTTCTTGCTGTTGAAGAATTTTTCGATGAGGAGTATGCTCATGGGCAGGTCGTCGAGCAGAAAATCCCGTGCCGGCATTGCCATCCGTTCGAGCCATTCTGCGGTTCGCTGCGCTGGCTGAGTTTCTTTGGGTATGGCTTCTGTGAGTCGGTAGTAGTCGGCAGGAATGTTCCATTGGTGGTTGGAATAGGTTGTGTAGAACTTGTTGAGGTCGAAGAGGGCTTGCTTGAAGTCTCTCTCTTGTATGAGTATTTCAGCAAGCCGCAGATGTATGGCACCGACGAAGTCGTCGTTACGTTGTACTGTGAGTGCCATGCACAGTGCTGCCTTACGAAGCTCATGCGTGTCGATGAGGTCAGACAGTTCACTCCAGAAATAGGCTTTCTGCTCGGTGAGCAGAGCCTGCCTGTAAGCGTTTACGGCTTCCTTCCGCAAGCCTTGGCGTGCTAGTATGATGCCGAGTTGGCGTTGGTGTTCCGCGGTCTTAGGATATCTTGCCGTTGCTTTAGTGAGCAGGGTATTCATCATCACAAGCATGTTTGGGTCGTTGATAATTTTCATCTCCGCCATTGCCAGGTATGTGGTTTTTTGTACGAGCGACATGATGGTTGTGTTTTCGGCCTTGAACGGCATCCAGTCGTCGTCTCGGAAGTTGTCAACTCCCCACATGCTGAAGAACTTGGTGAACTTGAATTCGGGATAGGTCTTCTTAATGCTGATGGCGAGATAAAGGAAGGATGAGTGGACGACCGACGGTCGTTCTGTGCAGAGTTGAAGATAGAGTGCGAGAGTTTGCCTGGATTCTTTTGAGCCTAATGACTGATAATGTGCCTTCAGCCTCCTATAGAGAATCCATGCGAATGTGAGATGGTAGTCGGTCGGGAGTTTTCCTTCTTTGAAGAGTGGCTGAGCCATGTTGTAGGCTTCTTCGGCCGTTTTCTTGTCTTTTGAGAGTTTGAAGGCCTGGCTCATGATGCTGAATACGTTGTCCATGGAGAAAGATTTTTGTTTTTGTTATTGTCGGTTGGATGAAGTCTCACTTGCCTCTGTTTCAAAAGAAGAGCGTGTTCTTGCTATTGGTGATGATGTCGACGTTGATGTTTTTTCCTATGACCTTCATATTGCTGATGATATCAGTTGAGACAGGGCATACGATGATGCTGTCGTCGTTTTCGTAAAGTGCTTGTATTTCTGTGAGGTCATCTCGGATTTTTTTGTAGGTGGTGTTGTTGAGGTCGGCTAAGAATATTGACTTTTGAATCCTGGTACACCCCTGTTTAATGAGGTATTTTGCAACATTGTATCTGACCTTGTTGCTCTCGATGTCGTACATGATGAAAAAAATCATATTTCCAGTTGGTCTATGTGGTTTATTGACGATGCCGATGAGTGCGTCCACGCGTTCCTGCAGCGATGGTAGCTCGTCGTCGTCGGATTCTTTGTTTTTCTCGTTGATGTATTGTGGATTCCCGAGACCTGCAGCTTTCAGTTTTCGCAGTGCCTCAAGATAGTCGTCGGCTCCTTTTTGTTTTCCCATAGATTGTAGAGTTGAGAGTTTAGACGGTGATGGTTAGAGTTGAGAGGGCCATGCGGATGTTTTTTAGTTTAGAGTTGAGCGTTTAGAAAATCATGCGGACGGAAGTAAGTTACAAGACACACCACGTCGCGTCTTTACCTGTTGAGGAACTGGATGATGATGTCGCGCAGAAGCGAGTTGAGAGCATCGTCGGTTCCGCATTTGGGACTGATGACGGCCGAGAATCCGTGCTTGCCATAAAAGAGGTTGACTTCTGCTTTCTTCAGTCCCAGCTGTGCGCTGATTTTTTTTCCGTACTGAATATTTCTCACTTCCTTGACGTAGAGTCCTGCCTGTTCGATGAAAGTCTTGAGGTCGTACATGATGTTCTGCAGCTCTTCCGGCACGTAGACTTGCTTGACAGCCGGCTCTCGCGGTTTGATTCCGAGCCGCTTTTTGATTTGGTCCATAATGTCGGTCTCAGGTTCGCGTGGTCCTTTTTTCTCCTTAGTCTCCGAGTTCGGATTGGGTAGACACCCGTCTTTTTCATTTTTCTTTGTTTGACTTACGTCGAAAGGCAGGTCTTCGTCCACAAAGCAAAACATGTCGATGGGCTCGCATTGTGGGTTGTAGTATGCTTCATGGTCGACGCTGATGAAACAGGCGCGCGACACGTCGCTTGTTACCTTGTCGACCACCTGCTCAAGGTTGTATTGGGCTGATAGTCTTGTGAGGAACTCCTTATAGAATGAAGAGTATAGCCCCGCGTCGTAGCATCGCTCTTTGAGCCGGAACATCACTTTCAGTCCGTCCTCACTTGGAGAGAGAAAGCACATCATCACTCGTGGGTCGGCTTGCAGCGTCTGTTTCACCTGCCGTATGTCCATCCCTTTAGCCGTGAGCTTGTCGATGTCGACGATGAAGCGGTCGATGTAGGCGAAATGAATTTTTTTCCGAGTGGCAGGCGAGAAAATTCCACAGACGATGTATGGCAGTTTCTTTTTTGCTTCTGCATACTGCTTGGAGTCGAGTTGATAGACAATGCGCAGCTGTCTGATGAGTGCCTCGTTGGCAGGCTTGGGGTGGAGAAGACTGTTGTAGAAATAATCCACGGGTACTTTCTGCAACGGATCGCCTGGTGCCGTTATGTTGGTTCCGAACATGATCATAGTATATTTAGTTTAGAGTCGAGTGTTTAGAGTTGAGAAGGCCACGGAGAGGGATGAGCGGACAGGGCAGAATGGGCGGGATGGTACTTGCTAAGATACGTGAAGTGGGTTGTTACGGTTATTGTTCTTTTTATTCTGGGGTGAGTCCGTCGGAGAAAGTTTTGAATTTTTGAGCGAGGTCTTGTATATAGAGGAATAGCTGTGTGCCTCGAGATCGTGTGACGCCTCGTTGTGTGATTTCTTCGTCGAGATAGTCGTTCATAGACTGGATGAGTACACGTCTGCCTAGTCCTTCGAGCCAGAATGATCCGTCGTCGCGAATGGAGTAATACTCGTCGGTGACGATGTTTTGTGCCATGATGCGGTAGACGACATAGTCCACCCACACTCTGTATAGCTCGATGACGTCGTAGACGAGTACAGGCCGGTTGTAGTCGTCTCGGTGAAGTACTCCGATGTATGGGTCGATTCCCGCCTTGATCATGCTTCCCTCGATTTTGCTATAGAGCAGCCCGTATCCGTAGTTGAGGAATGCGTTGGTGACGTCCATTGCCGGATGTTGTGAGCGCTGTGAGATTCTGAATTCTTGCGGTATGAAGAGGTTGAGTGTCTCGAAATAGATTTTGGACGCCTGTCCCTCCCATCCACGTAGAGTTGCCGCTATGTCGTTGACGATGAATCCGTCGAGGTGGCGTATTTTGGACTTGTAGTCCTCGAGCCGCCTTCGGCTGCGTTCTACTACTTCTGTTGCCTGCCTGTCTTCGGTTCGCATAAGTAGGAACATAGCTTGCTGGTTGTCGATTTTTTGGATAATCACCTCCTTAATCCATTCCACGGCTTCGTGGGTGTAGGTGAAGTTGAGTTGCCCTTTCCTGATGGTGGATATGGAACCATATTTGGGACTCCACACCCTCCCGACAGGTTTTCCAGACTTTCCAACGAAGATTATTTCGATTTCTTTCTCGACTGCGAGCATGACAGCATCGCTTGATATTTGTGCTCCTCGGCTTATTTGTATGCTGGTGATGCTCGCTGGCGGAATCTTGTGCTTGCCTTCGGCCGTGGTAATGACGAATCCTTCCGTGTCGCGGTTGAGGCATACACCGTATGTGTTGAGTATGAGTTCCATGATTGTAGTTTAGTGTTGAGAGTTTAGAGTGCCATGCGGCCGGATGATTCTCAAGTTTTCGAATCTTCGAGACTACGAGGAAGTGTCATTCGGGCTGTTTTTTGTTGTTGAGAATGGGGTGAATGGGCAGAATGGATTTAATCCTCAGATCTTCTTAATTTTAATCATTGGAGACTTTGTGGGATTTTCTTTCACCTTATTTTTTTTTCATTACTATTTGTCAAGTCTCTTTTTGATTGGGCCTTTGATGCTTTTTGTTATAATCTTCTAAAGGTTCTGCCTATGGAGTCGTTGACGAAGAGCATGTTTTTTGCTCTTGTCATCGCTGTGTACATCCATTGATATTCAGATGCAGCGTTTCCCGGAGGAAGAAACCTTGGCATGTCGATATATACGTTTGTCCATTCCCCTCCTTGTGACTTGTGGCAAGTTATGACGTATCCAAAATTTGCTCTGATTGAATTGAGAAAGGGATCCTCAAGCATGTTTTGCTTGAAGGCCTGTGATTTTTGCTTAATACCTTGTCTGTACATCCGTTCGTGAAAGTCAATAAGAAGGCGCTTTTGTTGCTCTTGAGAAATGTTGCTACTGGCAGAATAAAGCACATCGAGCAGTATCAGTTGCTTCACTCTCCGTTTGGAAGCCAGCTCTTCGACTTCTATCTGTTGGAATGTCATTCCTGCTTGTTGGTATATATTTCCAACTTCCTTCACTACTACTTGGTCTCCGTTTGTCAGACCAGATATGTAGTTGTTTTGTGTCACCATCAACAAGTCGTCGATGGTGACGTTACCTTGCTTTCCGAGCGCAGCCCTCACCATTGCCGACTGAATGCTGATTTCCTTATTCGACCGGCTGATAAGCGTGGCATATTCATATCCGTTCCGACTTATGTCGTCCACATAGTTGCGCATCATTCTTGACTTGTCGTTGAAAACGTCTATATGTTCGAATCCCAGAATGGGGAAACGTGCGAACCTGGGTTGTTCTGTAACATTCAATATTTTGCGTATCTCTCCAGCCGCGATTGTGATGTCATTGTCATCGTCTTGCCTAACGATTTCGGTCAACTCCGCCTCCATGCAGGTGAGGAGACAACGATTCTTTATGTACCAAGAAGACAAAGCGGGAGATTCTTTTTCTTTTACTGGTGGCAGTTGGCAGCTGTCGCCTACGAAAATGAATTTTCCTTTGCTGTCGAACTTCAGCAGGTCTGTAAGTGTCTGCCCACTTCCGAAAGTAGCTTGTGTGGGATTTTTCTCCTCTACATCGCCAATCATGGAAGACTCGTCCACGATGTAGAAACAACGTTTGTAAGTCGTGTTGTCTACTTCCACAGCTTCAAAATCAAGCAGCAGTTGTCCGACTTCGTCCATTTTTGGCTTTTTTTCGTTATTTTCGTATAATTCGTCGAGGTCGGTGTTAAGATCTTTGAATGTGTAGAGCTGTGAGTGAATAGTAGTTGCCGTGCGCCCTGTGATGTCGCGCATAATCTTAGCTGCTCTTCCTGTGGATGCCAATAACTTGAATGGCTCTTTCATCTTTTCCAGGTCGTTGATGAAAGTCTTGAGCAGTGTGGTCTTTCCCGTTCCGGCATATCCTTTGAGAATGAACACCTTGGTGTCGTCCTTCAGAAACTGGAGGAAACGGTCGTATGCCCGTTGCTGCGATGGTGTGAGCTTGATGGGCTGGTCTTCTGTGTTATTAGTTGCCATGATATTTGTTTTTCTGATTGTGTCTGAAGTGTTTTGCTCGTACCTGCCGGGCTATTCATATCTCCTGAGCCTAACGAACCTGAATGTGGAGACTTTGCTGCCGTCGGGCAGTGAGGAAACCTCACGTCGCGTAGTAGAGGCCACGCAGGTGATGTCCGCTTCTTTCAAGAGCCGGACTACAGCGTAGGTGAGTGTCATCTCTCCCATGACGTGGACGGCATGGGGCTCGCCAGAAGTGCTGGTTTTCTCCGCCTCCCGGATTATTCTGCAGATTTCTCTGAAGAATGCCACGGCTATCGCTTCTATGTCCTCTTCAGTGGCTTCTGGCTCCACGGTGGGGAAGGGCAGGTCGAATATTTCGCCGTAGTGTCTTGATGCCGCCAGTTGCTCCTCGCTCCATGCGCCCGACGGATGATTGGTGAAGTTTATGAACATGATAGTAAGTTTAAAGTTGAATGTTTAAGGATGAAAGTAAGCCATGCGGAGGGATGATTGGTGAGAAAGAAAATTATCTGGAATTGTCAGAAAATTTCTTTTGAAATATATTCTTGTCGGATTGTTGACAGTAGTGTGTCGGATTTTTGGACGAAAATCAGACGTTAATCATGACGTGAATATTTTTGATATTGATTTTTTTTACACGAATTGACATGAATTTTATTCGAACACTAATCTGAACGAATTTTTACGAATTGTTTTAGGAGTTTTTTTCAAACATGAATTGAACGGATATGGCCGAATCAATATTATGCTTATTTTTTGTTGCTTTGTTTCATCTCGTTGGTGAGCCATTCGAAAAAATTCCGACTTTTGACAGCATCGTTTTTCAGTTCTTGCAGAGAAAAGTATGGCATCTCAACATTCTGACATTTTTCTCTTGCCTCTTCCTTCATTTCTCCATCGGTGAAGAAAATCCTTTTTGCCGCCAGTCCTCCATAAGTCCTGACAGAATTGTTGAATTTGTCTATATCCGTAATCGTATGAATTTGTGTTTTGCATTCTATGAATAGCATCTTATCACCAGTGTTGATGATAATGTCAATTTCATTCTGAGTCTGTTCGTTGTTTGACTGCTTAACAACAAACTCGCAGTTCATCCATATTTCTTTTGTCATATTCCATTGAGAGAGAAAGTGCGTGACATCCAGTTCGAACCAGCCACTGCTGAGCATAAGTCGCTTTATGTTTGGGGAAGAGATGTCTTTGTATTCAATCTTGTGGTTGTAGCGTTCTATTTCACAATGAAAAGAGTTGGTCTGCTCATTCCAGGAGATATAAGAATTCCCTTGTGGGTCTTCATGATACTCATTGTGATATGGATTTGCCGTGAAGCACTGAGTTGTCCGCTTAAATGCACCGATGTTTTTTTGCCTTATGGCTCTTATCTGGCTTATAGCTTTAAAGTCTTCCTCAGTAAATATTGTATAGTTTGTATGTTTTTTTAGCTTAGTGCCATTCAATGAGAATATTTCAGCCATATCGGGAGAATAATCCAGTTTACGGCTGGAATAATTCTCCATATCCCAGACTAAATTATTCTGGTCGATAAAAATACACTTTGCATTCTTCCTTTGCTTGAAAAAGTTGTTGAAGAGGATTGACCAAGGCTTAGAACCACTCGAAAGGTTGATTGTTACGGTGTCTTCCTCATTTATATCAGCACTTAGCAGTTGAAGTTTTTTCCAAATAGAAACTAAGTCGAAAGCGTCGAATTCCACTTTACGGCAAGAAATATTCAGCTTTTCCTGCACAGCCTTTGCAATTGTGTCAGCTTGTCTTTCGGATTTCAGAGAGTACACAAGGATGACGGCTTCAGGTGAGTCGTCTATGATTCCAGTGTAACTCGGCATGGGCTGTCCGCCCACGAGTGATATGTGGAGCTTACTCATATTTATTGTTTAATAGCTTTTTACAAATTTCTTCAGTGTTATCCTTGATTTTTTTCTGAATGTCCTCAGGAGAGAATTGTTTATTCGAAAGCATAGCAGCATGGAGAAATTCATTTCTAATGTCAGAGAGAAGTGAAAACGTGTTTTTGATTTCTTCAACTTCAGGAAGTTTAATGATATTCCTTATAATATCATGGCTGTTCTCTATTGATGACGCAGCTTTTGACATGCTCCATTTCTCTTCTTCATTTTCTATCTTGTATTTCAAAATGTTCAAAGCGCTTGAAACCAAGTCTCTGTTACCTAAAATACTCCAGTCAATATCTATTTTCTCGCAAATTGAAGAAATTATGGTTTCCTGCAGGAAAGTTATGGCTTGTTGATATAAGCCATTGTCGGAGCACCACCTAGCTGCTGCGAATCCGTTCATTACATTTTTACTAGAAGAGAATTCATCGAAAGCGTGGCTTATCTTGTCAAGTAATGGTTTGAAAGGCTTTGGTTTCTCTGCAGATATCACGTTCTCAAGTTTGCTTTTAAGCGTATTAATTGATTTTGCTTCAATTAGTAATTTTCCCTGACACGTATTCAGTTCTTTCACGACTTTTTTCAAAGTGTCGATAAATGTCCGCATTATTTGAGCATCATGATCGTCACCTCCGCTTTCCCTTAGCTTTTGTATTAATTGTGGATAATATACATTGCTCAACTTCTCAACACTTCCAGTAGATAGGAATTGGTCAGAAGCTGAGGTCCAGTCTTGAAGACTTGATAAAGCTGTGACGTCTATAATAGGAGCAATATTGCCTATTCGTGTCTCAAAGTTACCATAAGTGATGCTTTTTATTTTAAATTGATTCAAGAATTTGGTATAATTACTGAAGACAAGCATAAGCATCGGTATATATCTGAAGCCATGGGTTATATCAATGTATAATTCATCCTCTAAATCATCTTTTATTAAATCATACATAGTTTCAAAAATCTTCCAGATTTCTTCTTCTGTTTTTCCGTCTTCAATAAGTATTCCTTTGATGTTAGCATCGCAAGGTAGAGCCATCTTCTTAAGCTCCTCCTTAAGACCAATGTACTTTTCTTTTTCGCCATTTAATTTTGCTCTCATTCCATCCTCTGATGTCAGCCAGTTGTCACTTTGGGCTTTTTCCGTTAGAAGAATATATATTGCATCATCCTTACTCCAATTTTTTGCTCCAATATATTCCAATGTCGCCGTTTGTATAAAGCGAGTCTCAGTAGATAAGAAGCTTGTCTCTTCTTTTGAATACTTACATTTTCCATAGTGGCTGGTACCCAGCACAGATAAAAATACTTTTCTTGCCATATTGTTTAGATGGTTATTGGTTAATGTTTATTTGAACTATCGCATATTATGCAATAGTTGTTTTTCATTAAATCAGCATATGCTTTATTATTACTTTTATCAGAAGGAATGGTGATTGCAAACTCTGCAATGACCAATGATCATTCTTTAGATTTCCAGTTTCTCAGTCAGTCTTGGTCCGTCGAAGATGCCTTTGATACCGAGGATTTCGGCTCGTTTTCTGATGTTGGCTCTTGTCTCTCTTTGCAGCCTGTTTATAGGCTGAATCATGAAGAGGTAGGAGAATACGTTTTGCCCAAGGTCTTTCGTGACGGCAGCCAGCTTGTAGAGGTATTTATCCATGTTGGCATGCATCGTGGGTCCTTGTGTTCCGACTTTACATTCTATCACATGGAGCTTGTTGTCTTTCATGAAGGCAACATCAATTTCATTGTCAGCGTCGACCGATCCTTTTCTGTAAATCTTTACGGACTTTGCGACGAACTTTAAGTTGAGGGACTTGTATTCCGACCGGATTCTCCTGAAGACATATTCCTCAAACCATTCTCCGAGCCAGAACCTCCTCTCTGCCGCATTCGGTTTTTGCTGCGCACAAAGAATGTCGTCCGTCAGACGGAACTCTCGGAGCATCAGCGCGTTGAATACACGCTCGGATGCCTTGGCATCGAGTAAGTAGTTGTTGTTGCATTCATAGAACAGTCCATGCAGTGTGAAGTACTCATCCAGACACACTCTGTACTTTATCTTTTTCCCTTTCTTCCGAGAGAAGTCGAAATACTCGTTTGTGTCAAAGGGGGTATAGACGAAGCGTGCATTGAAGTCCTGGAAGAACTGGAAGACCGCGATGGACATGGCTTTCGTTCCGCCAGTCTGATTGATGCAGTATTCGTCATCATGTGAGAACTGCGCCTGGCGCAGCTCCCTCATGATGGCGAAGTAATTCTCGTTGGAGACGACAACCCTCCTGACGCTTCTGGGCGTCAGTCCCAACGCTTTTTCCATGTTGACTCCGATTTCGCGGCTGAACACATACTCCGTGCTGATAAACACGAGTTCGTCGAACTGCCCCTCCGTCTCCTTGATGAAGAGATAGTTGGGGATGATGTGGTCGCTGAGTAGGGAAATGAGGATACGTGCCATGGGATTTACGTTGTTTAAAGACTGCTCAATCAGTTCAGATATGCCGCCTTTCGGATAGGATAGTGCTTCTTCTCGTATTCGATGACAATGTCTGACATGAGGCTCAACTTGATGGCAGAGGGTGCGTTGGCCGGAGTATCATCGTTGACGAGAGACAATAACTCTTCGATTCGCCTTAGTGCAAACTTGTATTTTTCTTCAGATAAATTTTCCACTGTACAAATCACAATGAGCTAAGGAGTGACGATGTGTCATAGAACTAACGCAGATAAGCTAAGTATATTATCGTTTGTATGAAGGGTGTGTCTAAATATTTATTAGTCGCCTATTGGCGAGAAATCCTTCAAATCTTCACAAATATAACAAATCGTAATGTTTTGACAAACAAGACGAAAAGTCTTGAAATATTTGAAAAGATTTGTTAGATTTCTGCGCGAAGCGCACTCCTAATCATTTTTACACACCCTCAGTTATCAATTCTTATAGAGGCTTACTGAAAATCTGAAAGTAAAGTGCTTTTGCATTTTCTTCTCCAAGAACATTCTTGAACGAATTCCACTTTCCTTTGCTTCCCCATTGTTTCTTAGTGTCTTTGCTCTCACTGACTAGCCTTGTTTTTATGTATTCAGCAATATCTGAAATCTCATTTTCTGGTTTTTTGTCATCTTTGTATCTCGGTCTAAGTCTGTTTGCAAAAGCCTGCGGGTTAAATGGTAGACTATAAAGGAAATCTACAATGTCACCTGATTTTTCCTTTATTTTGCTTTCACATGCTGCAATTTCGTTTTTGAATTCTTTTATACCGCATGTTCTTGCTTCCTCATACTTAGCTTTAGCCTCTTCCCACAGTTGTTTGCCAAATAAGCCATTCGCTTCTGTTTCTAATGCATCTGTTTTTGCTTCAGCAGCCCTAACCTCATTGCATAATTCTTCCTTGCGGTCTTTTTCTATCAAATTAGCGTCATCTTTGTTGTTTAAGATATTTTTGATTTCGCCAAATTTGCCTCCTTCCCGCAATTCATTGATTCTTGTTTCTAATTCCTCCTTCTTTATTCTTGTTGCTTCTTCTTCCTTCCTTTTCCGGGCTTCCTCTTTCTTTTTTCTTTCCCACATTTGGGGATCCATGCTCTTTACTGCAGAACTGTGAGGAACCTTTTTATCGATTATTTCTGAAAATTTGCCTAACTGTTCACCTGTGTTATATGCTTCCTTTCCTTTTTTGAATTCATTCTTATCAGAGTCTGTATCCATGTGCATATAGGTGAATTCCTGTTCTCTGTCTTCTGGAATACCCATGGCCATTCGTTTCAATTCCGTAATTTGTTCACAAGTGTCCCATCCATTAAAGGACTTGCGCATTTCCTCTTGGAATATTTCCTCAAAAGAGGACGTTCCGTTCTGTTCATTCGAGTTATATTGCAATTCAGTGATTACGGCCTTCATCAGTACCTTACCATACCCCAAAGGTTTACATTCTCCAAGGCTGTGGTAATAAATGTTACCGTCATTCCAGAAATTAATAGAATTCATCAATGCCCCTAATTCTATAGGAAGAAGATTGTGGAATCTGATAACTCCTTTGAATTCACTTCCGCTGCTAAGCGGCCTGATTGAGAACGTCATAGCATCAGTACCTTGATTTGTCATAGGAGTGTTACGTACAGGATAACGTTTCCGACCAGCAAGTTGTATGGGAGTTGGATTATTCCATGTTTGTCCATTTCCCAGATATAAAGGATAATAGGAAGGGTGGGGTGTGGACATGGCGGTCTCAGCCGGATCTTCAAATTGCGGATTTCCATCAAGGAAAGCATTTGAAAATTGAACTCTTCCTTTTAACGATTCTTTGTTGTCGCTTGTGAAACCAAAAATACATTCCTGTAAATCAAGTTTTTCTGTCGATTTAAGTTTTTCTGGTATACCAGCTTTGATAGAATAAAAGGCAGGGTATTTGAACATATATGCAAGTCCAAATCCTTCTATTTCATGATTCTCGTCATAACAGAAAAAGACAGGAATTTCCTCACCTCTATATAGTTTTTCCTTGAAATAGTCTTTGTAGTCAGGTGAGTTCTTGTGAATTGTCTCAAAGCGTTTGAACAAATCCCTATCTACTTTCTTTTCGTTTTCAATTTTCTCGGGGAAGACAAATTCGTAATATTTACCAATCCATTTTCCATTATCTCTTTTTTTTCTTGCACTAGACTGACCTGTCAAAACAAGTCTACCCCTAAAATCACTACCAAATTTGACAAACTTTCTATTATCTATAGATGGCTTGTTGTCATTGTGATTGTAATCCTCTGAAAAAGAAGCAACTAAATTGCATCCTTCCAGTAAATCATATTTAGCTTTAGCAGTTCGATTTGCATCATCTTTTAAAGGCCTGTTTCTTATTTTTCCCTCGATGAAATCTTTAAAGTTATGTCCAAATTTTTCATCAATATCATCTGCTGAGATTCTGTGGGGGATTCCACAATCTTTAACAATATATCCATTTCCTGATTTTTTGAGCCAGCCACAGTGAATATTGGCAGGCTGAATAATAGTTCTATAGAAGATTCCGTCACTACCATTTGACAAATCCCTTATTCCAAATGACTGGTCTTGATATTGTGTCAACTTACCGAACGTGATAATTTCAAGAACGTTTCGGATTGCTCCTTTCAGTGATGTTGCTGGAATAAAATATTTTCCATCGTTCGTGTGACTGAACTCGCGGATTCCACCAACATTTTCTTCATCTTGAGATTCTTCATTCTTAATAAATAATGGACTCATCGCTTTGATGGAAAGTTCTATGATTCCACTAACGCCATCACGAAATGGTATATCCTGTGATATTTTATCAGCCCATTCCGGAGAATATATCTCTTTGTTTAAAGGCACAAAGTTAAAAGGTGCATGTAGTGTTGCCATATATTATTCCTCCTCTTTATTATAAAAATCAAAACCAATGAAAACTAATGCAGTGGGAACTTTTGTCTTCATTCCCTCGCAGAGCGGGTCGCCCTCTTCCAGAACTTTCCAGAGTTGCTTAAACTTGAGGTTCTTGACTTTTCCCGATTTCGTATCCAATCTTGATTTCGGTACGAAATGAATTGGCTCAAGAAGATCCTTTTCTTCAAGCTTAAACTCCATTATATGGTATTCTCCATCGATGAATTTGACGGAGTAGGACGTAAGCGATTCTTTGTCGAAGAGCTGTGCCTCAATCACAAACGGATTCTCTATGGTTGAGAAGTCCACCTTAAGCAGCTCGTCTCTCAGCACATCTGGCTTCTCTTTGTCGCTCATCCAGACGTAGCCTTCGTATTTTTTTGTTTTATCTATATTCATGGCTTAATCCTCATTTTTAATGATTAATCTTTTTGCAATCTCCAGTGAACACACCATTACCGCGGTTGACACCACCGCCAAGAGGCAGCATGCCTTTGCAGATGTTGTCCAATGCACATTCCAATGCCTCATACACCTTGGCTCCGTCAAAATTCGCGTCGTTGTCTTTTTTTGCTTCGATAAGTTTGTCCACTTTGTCTTTGTCGACCAGAATTGAAAGCTCGAACATGCGTCCTCGTCCGTCGCTGACCTTCTCAGAGAACAAAGCTCCGTCGATAGCGCCGCCGGTAAATCGGTCGATGGCAACGTGGTTGAGAATCTTCTGCTCCGTTTTTTTCTCAATGACATCGGAAATGATGACGTTTCCTACAATACCCCGGCCAGAATCGCCTGCGTTTTCGTTTCCGAACAGCATGCAAACCGCATCGTTGGCCTTTCCAACATATTCTTTTGGATTGTCAATCTGTTCGGCGAAAATCCCCGTGAGTCGGTTATAATGATAAGCCACACGATGGGACAGAGCTCCTTTGACGGATGTGGCAGGAATCAACATGTAGTTATGCTTAAATTCACCTTTGATTCCTTTCCATTCCACAATAGACTCAGCCACAGGCGTCATGTCTGCATCGTTGTCTCCCCGTCCAGATCCAAAAAGGAAGAAACATTCGGGGGAAAGAGTCAGCTTGTATTCAACGAAGTTACCTGCAGGGTTGTTCTTAATGGTCCTTTCCGCAGCAGAATTCCAGAAGTCGGAATACTCCAAAGACGAGGTTTTCGATATGTATTTGCAGAGGCTTTCCTTGTCGTTGAGATTGAGCGATAAAGTCTTGCATGACACGATGCTGAGCAGCCCGAATCCTTTTCTTGTACCGCCTCCGATGCGTAGCGGCTTTTCTGTTATTTCGTCGATGATGTCAAAGAAATCGCCTATGTTGATTCCATCTTTGTTTTTCTCATCAGATTTGTCCACCATTTCCATCTCGAAGCAGAAACGCGTGCCTTTGAAGCATACTTCCTCATCGAATTTGCCTCTTTTTTCTGTGGCTCCTTTGTGTCCGATGCGTGCATGCTGTCGTACAGGCAGCCTTTTGTAATTCTTAAGGAACTCACTTTTAGCTGTCGGCATCAGCAGTCCGTCTATCACATTTCCGTTTCCGTCTACTATGTTAGCGTTTGTGAACATTACTTTTGAACCTTCTCCATTATCGCTGTCCTTTTCCTGGAATCCCCATGTAGGACTGTTCTTGTCGGTCTGGCCCATGGCATGCCGGATGACTCCGGCAATGGCCGTGGCCGGAATGAATGGCAGGTCGTTCACGTCTCGGATGATTTGCGCGTCAGTCTCAATGTCTTTCTCGCCAGAACCGATAGCTAATGGTGTGGCAACCTCGACAATTATGCGCGCAAGATGTCGTATGTTATATCTATTCTTATCCATATTATTTGTTCTTTAAGACTTTCTGCATCTCAGATGCAAGGTTGATTATCAGTCGTTTCACGCCAAGACTTCGCTTCTCTTTGATGAAGTTCATCAGCTCTATCTTACCGCCACATTCGTCCCATCTGACTTGTGCCACACCGTGGTCAAGATATTTGTCGATTTCTTTCTCAATGTTCTCGTCGCTGTTCTGCTCGGCAATCGTGCGGATCTGCCCCCATTGAGATGCAAATGTGTCGCCACTTTCGATGAACAGGCTTTTCTTGCTTTTCACAAACGAGTTGACGGCATCCATGATGCTGCTGTCTGCGGTTTCCTGGCTCTTCTTTGCCATAAGGAATGACAATAACGGGTTATCTGACAGGATAGAATCCGACGACACATTCTCCTTGGCCTGTGGAGCCTCATTTGTCTTAACCACCTTCCATACGGCAGTTCCGTTGTCGTCTGCATTGAATTCCAGAAATGTCGGGTTGAATATTACTTTTCCAAACCCTTCGTTCTTGAAGAGTCCGACCTTTTTCTTAGACGGAGCAGGTTCGTCGCTTCTTACAACAAACACACTTCCTTTTTCGATACCACAGCGGTCGGCATCACGGGTCTTCCGATGGCTGTTCCAAGGAGAATACTGGAACGTGCGCACCTGACTCTTTTCCCATACAATTTTGCCATCGTCAAAGCCCAAATCAGATGCTTCCGGTTGGAATGTAGGTGTGAGTGAATCAGCGTCCAGAAACACGAGTTTGCTCTCAGCATATACCGTATGCAGGAATTTTCCGTCTTTGTCTTTCAACGGTCTTCCACTGTAGTCTGTAAATTCCGACGTCTTAGCCTCGGAGATCTCCACCAATCCATACTGGGCCGTTTTCGACCTTCCAACATGCTTCTCTCCAATTAATGTTTCTTTCACAATATCGGCAAACTGCTCAGCCTTGTCGCTAAAGTCTACCTGGAAGAGAAACTCAAGTCCTTCCTCAAGCGACTCGTAGCCATACATTTGCTTGTCCTGAGAGCGCCGTTTCCCATAATCGTAGGCAGACTTGATGGCATATGCCGTAGTAATCTCTTTTTTCATCACCTTTCCATCCTTGAATGCGTAGAACCCTGTCCGGCATTGTTTCAGCTGTTGAGGCCCGCCATTATATAGCGTGTCTTTGTTTCGGTCGTAGCCGTGATGGATATAGCACACTTCTTCCATGTCTTTGAGCTTTGGATAGAAGAATGAAGCAGGGATGCGCAGCGTGCGTATGCCCTCGCCTTTTATGTGTGCGTCGCCAAACTGAACGTCACCAGTATGGAACAGAGTCAGCATTTTTTCGTCATATTTGCCGTTTTCTTCCTTGTAAAGTTTGGAAGCGCAGATGCCCAGGAAATTGTTCCCTGGAATGAAATCCAATGTCTGTTGGTGTCCTTCTGTAGCCGCAGATTCAGAAATGATCACGTCAGACAGCAGTTTGCAGTTGAAATACAGGGTCTTCATTGTTCACCTCCTTTCTTTTCAGTCACAGTAATGTCACATCGTCCGAGACCGCGATTGCGGTTCTGGCCTAATCGCTTGATATACTGAAGAGCCTCCTCTATCAGCGGTAGGTTTTCCTTGGGAACTGACTTAATTTCGCCATAAAGTTCGCATGGAACTGTCACCTGCATCCGTCTCAGTGATTTGTCCTTTGCGATGCCGTCGGTGTCAATAGCCGTGGAGGAAATGGAGCGGTAGAGCTGTTCTGACAGGTTATTTTCTATAATGACAGAAGCAATCTTCTTGTCCAATGTGGCGTTAGAGAAGAAAAGGCAGCCGTTCTGAAGTTCATCGCTTTCTGTGCTGCTTCTTTTGCCGAAAAGTTTGTCTATCTGTTTCTCATCTTCTTCTCTGAAGTGTGTGATGTCTGTTGCAGCCTCTCGTAAAAGTCCTTTTATCGTCCTGCCAGGCACAAAAGGCAAATTGTTTTTGTCCTTAATCACCAGAAGGTCGACGTCGGCACCAGCTGCCAGTCCTGACCCGCAATGCCAGTCATTAAAGAATTTTATTTGATATGTAATGTCCATGGTTATTTAGTTGTTTGATTGATGACAGAATAAATGCTCAGTGTGTCGTAAGCGGGATAGTACATTGTTTTCTCTTTTTGATTCTCATCTTCGATTGTGTAAGCCGGACTGGTGATGCACTTGAAGAGGTCTTTGGAATCATCAGACAGAACATCCATGGCTCTCCGTGCCAACTGTTCTGCATAATAAGGACTCTCATGCATGGCCGACATCCATTGACGGATTTTTGATTTCACCACATTCTTGTCGTCTTTAGCAAGCTGTTCCATATAATTTGTTAAGACGTCAGTTGTCATCAGCCCTGTCAAATCCTTGTCGGCTTCTTCTCTTTCTTTATTAATGTAATAAGGTCCGCATTTCCAAGAGTGTCCCTTGTAAGGAGTCAGCTCGCGTTTTTCAATCAATTTATAATCAACCACGAAGCTGTCTTGCACTTTGTGGAACATCAAAGAGGATGGTGTATAGTCTAACCCTCGAATCTCGGCCTCCTTTTTTGATGCTTTTTTCGCAGCAGAACAGAGCTCCTCAGCCAGATTATATCCATAATAGAACGGGAACGAGGATTTGATGAAAGCGATACCGGCACAGCATGTAAGTTTCTCTCCTGTTTGTTTCAGTGCCTGTGCCTCGAATTCCCTGATGAAAGCTTCCGCATACTCCAAAGCGAAGCTTGCCCGGCAAATCACGGTGAAATCGTCACCGCCAAGAACTACAGGGCGGATGGGAATTATTTGGTCTTTGTTGATTTTTTTGTCTTTTTCGATTCTTGAATGAATAATGCTGAATGCAGTCTGTGCGGCAATTTCCGTTGCTTTGTCAAGGGCTGGCGAAAATTTCTGCAGTTTTTTCTGGTTGTGTCCAATCGTTTCTATGATTTTTCCCAGTCCGTTCCCGTCGGCATGAATGACAGCAATCCAGTCGTTGTTTCCTGTTATGTTTTTTATGTCGAATGCATATTTTTCCGCCTTTACCTGCTCTCCGAAACATTTCTCTGACAAGTCTTTGCGTTTTTTCTTTTTTGCTTTGGTTGGCATGTCAAGATAGTCGTTGCCATCTCTTTCAACGGCTGGCAGTCCTGTTTTTCTGTTGCGCTCCATTGACATAAAACCAAATGTGAGTGATGGCATAGGCATGTTGCGTTGCATTCGAAGTCTTCTCTCAAGCTCTTCAACATATTCTCCGAACTTGCTTTCTTCTTCGTACTTCACCACAGCCTGGCTGATGGTGATGCCAGGGGCTGCCTCCATGACTTTCTTCGGGAATTCCATGACGGCTTTCTCACAGTCTTCCCGTTTGCTGAATAGAAACTTGATGTTTCCTGCCGCGCGCACAATGCTTTCCCCCTGAACTCCATTTTTTCCATAGTCGTCGAACATCTTCGTGCAGATTTCCTCGACGAGATTGCTCGCCCCTGCGATGTCCTGTAGTTCGTTGGTCTGGAAGATGAAGCTTTGGATGCCTTGTACGGCGGCTCCGTAAAGATAATTTTCCATGTTGGTATTATTTAAATGTTTTTAATAGATTACGTGTTTTTTTGTTTTGTAGCTCCATAAGTGTCGGTTGCCACTGTTGGTAGCTTCCTCAATGGCTAAATGCTGGCAGGATATGCTTGACTTGATGCGTCAGGCCTTGATTTCCTTCACGGCCCCGAATCCTACGCTGACTCCTTTCCCGAGTCCGATGAGTTGGGGGAGTCGTAGGTTGACAGAGAATTCGGCGTTGAAAGCAAGCATTTTCTGGCGTTTGAAGATGACGGTGTGCGGCTGTTTCACGTCGTGGATGCTTACCTGTAGCTCGCTTTCGAGATGCAGTCCGATACCTTTTGCGAAGGACAGTATGTTGCCAGTGAGCATGTGCTTGAGCAGTGTCAGGCGTTCGGTGATGTCATTGGTTCGTGTGTATGCTTCGTAGTTCTCTTTATTGAGTGGTATCCAGTTTGTGATGCTGTAGCGAACAGGCTGCGCAGTGTAGTCCACGTTGGTGGAACAAGCCATTGACTCGCAGATTGTTGTGGTGACTTCCTTTTCTCCGAGTTTGATGGTTCGGACAAATGGGTAGGTCATCTGCTCGAGTGTGGCAGTTCCTTCGCCAATGGCGATGATGGCTGCTTTTCCGTTGACCACCTTATATTGGATGAGCGGGTAGGCATAGCGCAGGTCCTCTCCGTCGTGGCTGTGGAAGAGAATGTCGTCGCGGTTGTCACCGATGGCCACGACCGCTCCGCGGAACTTTGTTATTTCGCTTTGTCTCAATGGTATGTCGAACTTCAGGATTAGTGATTTTACGTAATTCATAGCCTGTGTTCTTGGTGTTATTGGTTATGTGTTTAGATATAAGGGTATCTCCCGAGCGCAAAGTTAATAATAATTTTGTGAGGACAAAAATTTTTTTTGTGATTTTTTTCGTGTGGATGTGAAAAAAGGCGTCGTGGGAGTGGATGGGAGTGGATGGGAGTAGATGGGAGTGGATGGGAGTAGATGGGAGTGGATGGGAGTTATGGGAGTGGATGGGAGTAATGGGAATGGATGGGAGTGGATGGGAGTTATGGAAGTGGATGGACGGAAAGGACGAAATGAGCGGTGGTGGGGCGGGGTGGTGGAGAAAGTTTTGAGGGGTGGGTGCGAAATTAAATTCTTTTTATTAGGTTTTTACGTAAAAATCATGTAACTTTGCAAAACATTTGTACTTCAATCAGTACTTACTTTAGTTAAGTCAAACCTCCACACATATACAATAAAAAACAGAAATGCTGAAATTCTTAAGCTTCGGTAGTGGCAGCTCAGGCAATTGCTATTATCTCTCGAATGGGCAGGACGCCATTATTATAGATGCCGGCGTAGGCATCCGGGCTATAAAAAAGAATTTTCTGAAATATGGTATCAATCCGGCAAAGATAAAGGCCATCCTCGTGACTCACGACCATATGGATCACAGCCGGACCGTGGGGGCTCTGAGCCGTCTGCTGAACGTGAAGGTGTTTTCTTCGGCAGAGGTGCTGAAGAAACTGAACTGGGCACGTTTGTCGAGGGTGGAGCCCGACGCTTGCGTGGCTGTGGAGGAGAATGAGACGTTCTGCGTTGGAAGCATGGAGATCACTCCGTTCCGTCTTCCCCATGACGCCGTGGACAACTATGGGTATTCCGTCAGCGACCAGGGTCAGGTGTTCACTGTGATGACCGATGTGGGTAAGCCGACAGACAACGTGAGCAAATACATCGGCTGTTCGGACTACCTCGTGTTGGAGGCCGACTATGACGATGATATGCTGGCAGCCAATCCTCGCTATGAGAAAAAGTTGAAAGAACGAATAAAGGGGGGCAATGGCCATCTGTCGAACCGCCAGGCCGCACAAGTGCTGCTGGAGAACTACCATGAGGGCCTCCAGTCCGTGTGGCTGTGTCATCTGAGCGAAGAGAACAACACTCCAGAGCTGGCACGCACGACCGTGGCAAGATATCTTGGCGACAACGGCATCTCGACCGAGACGGATCTCCGTCTGGAGGTGCTCAGCCGCAGGACGGTGTCCGGCCCATGGCTGATGTCGGACAAAGGCATCAGTGCCGACCATCAGCTGAAAGTGGACTTTGACTTCTGACGCCGTTTTTCCGGTGTCTGCCGATAGCAATTATCGCCGCCGAGCATGGTGCGGAAGTCATGGGTGTTGACATCAGTGAAGACATGGAAAATCTTGATTTCTGCAGCATCTTTAGGAAATTAAAGGAAGCGAAAATGGGAATAAAGGAGGATGCAAAAAAGGATTGTATGCGAGCCCGCTTTTCTGAAGCCTACTTGGCACCCCGATTCAAATTTTATCAAATCATATCATACAAAAAAACAGAGCAGGCATGAAAACTTATGGATTAATCGGCCACCCTCTGGGGCATTCTTTCTCCAAGGGATTTTTCTCGGACAAGTTTGAAAACGAGGAAATAGACGCGGAATATCTGAACTTCGACATCTCCACCATCGACGAGGTGCTTGACGTGATAGCCTCAAATCCTACACTCTCGGGATTCAACGTGACGATTCCCTACAAGGAGAAAATCATGCCTTATCTCGACGAGGTGAGCAAGGAGGCCAGGGAAGTCGGCGCAGTGAATGTGGTGAAGGTGGAGCGCGACGGTACGCGTATCGTCCTGAAAGGCTTCAACTCCGACATCATAGGATTCCGAGAGTCCATCTCCCCTCTGCTTCATTCCCACCACAAGAAGGCTCTCATCCTGGGCACAGGCGGCGCTTCGAAGGCTGTGCGCTACGTTCTTCAGCAGAAAGGGCTGGATTGTGTGTTCGTGTCCCGCTACACGCGACCTGGCACCGTATCGTATAAAGACCTGGATGCGGATGCTGTGCGCGAATATGAGGTGATCGTGAACTGCACGCCTGTGGGGATGTACCCAAATGAGAATGAATGTCCAATGTTGCCATATGAGCACCTCAATAACAATAATCTGCTATATGATCTCGTTTATAATCCAGAGACCACTCTGTTTCTGAAACGAGGCAAAGAAAATGGGGCGGCAGTGAAGAACGGACTGGAGATGCTTCTGCTACAGGCGCAGGCATCGTGGGACATTTGGAATTTTTAAGATTTGAGGTTTATTGCCATCCGGACGGGAGACGCCATATATGGACGTCTTTACTCCATGCGGACGGAAATTTGAGGTTTGAGATTTGAAGGCTTATCTTGCTGAATTACATAAACTATACAATCTGAATAACGGAAATAAAGATATATATATGAAAAGAATCTGCACATATCTGGCATTCTTCATGGCGTTTGTATATGCCTTTGCGGGGACTTATTCCCCACAGACCATCCCGCTGGAACGCGTGAAGACGAACTACACCCGCGTGGTGAATCCCGACGGCATCTTGTCGCAGGAGATATGCGACTCGATCGACACCTTGCTTATGAGCCTGGACTCCATTCAGGCCTATGGCGTGGTGGCGGTTTGCGAGCATTTCGAGGGTGACGACCCCTATGAGTTTGCCATCGGTCTTGGACGCGAGCTTGAGATTGGAGGACAAAAAAGCCAGGGATTCGTGATTGCCTTAGCCACAGAGGACCGCAGCTACTGGATCAGCACGGGCGAAGGCATGGAGAAATTCCTGACCGACGCCACCTGTGGCCAGATTGAGCGTAAATACATGGTGCCCTATCTGAAACAGAGTGACTGGGACAATGCCATGCTGAACACCGTGAAGGCCTTCCAGGGCTACCTCACAGGCAATCAGGAGTACGTGGCGGAGCTGTCGCAGAGCGCTGACAGCGCTGAGGATGACGGCGACGGTCTGGGATGGCTGTTTATGGGCGGAGCTGCCTCGCTTGTCGGTTTTGGACTATATTCAAAGCGTAAGGAGCGTACGTGCCCCCACTGCAAGAAAGTGGCTCTGGAGCTGGTGTCGAGGGAGCGCAAACGGATGAGTGCCCACAAATACCGCATCAAGTCCACCTACAAGTGCAAGAACTGCAGTGAGATCGTGTATAAGGACCGTGTGATAGACGAATCTCCGAGCAGCGGAAGCAGCATTGGCGGTGCTATCGGCGGCTCCATCTTTGGCGGCGGCGGAAGCGGCAGCAGCGGCGGCGGATTCGGTGGTCTGGGCGGCGGCTCGTTCGGCGGCGGCGGTGCCGGCGGACGGTTCTGATTGAATCAAGAAAGACAATGAGTAAACAAACTATAATTTCTAACAATTAAATCCTTTTGAATTATGAAGAAATCGACTATTATCTTATTGGTAGTTTTGGGCGGACTTGCTCTTTGGGCAATCTCCAGCTACAACGGCATGGTGAAGGAAGACGAGAACGTGGGCAAGGCCTGGGGTGACGTGCAGTCGGCTTATCAGCGTCGTGCCGACCTGATACCAAACCTTGTGAACGTGGTGAAAGGCTATGCCGAGCATGAGAAGGGAACCCTCGAGGGCGTGATTGAGGCAAGGGCTAAAGCCACTCAGATCAACCTCAACGTTGAGGACCTGACCGAAGAGAACATGGCAAAGCTGAATGCAGCCCAGGGTGAGCTGTCGAGCGCGTTGAACAAGTTGATGGCAGTGGCCGAGGCTTATCCCGACTTGAAGGCCAACGAGAACTTCATGTCGCTGCAGAACCAGCTGGAAGGCACAGAAAACCGTATCAACGAGGTGCGCAAGGCCTACAACACCACTGTTCAGAGCTATAACGTGAAGGTGCGCAAGTTCCCGGGCAACATCCTGGCTAATATCTTCGGCTTCTCCACAAAGCCTATGTTCCAAGCCGATGAAGCTGCTCAGAAAGCTCCTGAAGTGAAATTCTAAGACAGACCGTCACTGATAATATTGAAGAAGCGCGTCCGCCGATGAGGTGGACGCGCTTTTGTTCGATAATCTTTTTTAGAATGAGTGAATAAATAAAGATAAAAAAACGTTTTGTCTTCGGGCATCGCCCTGCGTCGTTGTTGCCATGACGGCTGTCCGCAAACGAGTTTGCTTCCATCCGGCATGGCATCAACGACGGCACTTCGTGCTGCCAAAATTCAATAAAAAGTCCTCCACTGCGTTACGGAGGAAAAACGCACTTCGTGCTCAATAAAAAGCCATCCGGACGATTCACACTCAGCACAGGGGATGTTAGTGGGGCCGGGGAAGGTGGATGTCATCTTGGAGCCCCGTGGGGTTAGGGCAGACGGAATCGCAATGAGCACCCGACAGCGAGGAACGATGTGGTCATTGCTGGGTGATGAAATTACCGTATTTATCGAAGAAGGACGTGTAGAGTGACTGGAAAGTCTTGTTCTCCTGCCTTCCGAATTTCATGTAGAATCCGTCTTCCGTCGTGCCTACGTCGTAGCATTTGTTGCCGTCCTTGTCCATGGACTCGTAGTCGGCCAGCGTGCTGTCATACATATTATATTTATATGCCAGTCCGAACTCATGCTTCTCATCGCGGCAGAGGATGATGAGGTTGCGACGGTCGGGCGTGACGTATGAGTCAACCAGTTGAGCCTGGATGTCGTCGATGATGGTGAACGTCTCTTTCTTTACCCCGTCGAATCCGCAGAGCTTGAAAATGGGGCTGGACAGGTCGGTGTAATAATAAATATAGTTTTGTCCGTCCAGCTGCCTTGCCAGTATCTTGTTGGAAGGACATACATCCGTGATGACACGCGTCATGAACGTGTCGACACGTATGGAGTCGAGTCGTCTGAACTCATTCTGCCGAACCTTGTCGAGGCTGTCGGACTCATGCTGCGCTGAAATCTGCTGATTGAGCAGAGAGTCTTCCGCAGCACGCTCAGCCTTGATTCTCTGCTGCTTCGCCTTTTCAAGGTTGAACAGGGAGTCCTGTACGGCACGCTCCTGGGCCTCCTTTTTCCTGCTGACGAGGTTGTCGTAGTACATGAATGCGCCCACGCCAGCTGCGATGATGGTGAGGAAGAACAGGAACAGAAACCAGTGCAGCCATTTGGAGAAACGCCTCTCTTTCTTCTCTTCCTCCTCGTCGAAGTCCTGTTCGTCCGTCTCGTTTGCCAGGTTGAGCACTTTCGACTTTGTCTTTGTCTTTGTCTCCTCTTTCTTGCCAATCTTGTCGGCCACATGGCGGCGGGAATATTCTTTCTTCTGCGCAGGCAGGGGCACGGCCGGAGCCGTCGTCTGCCCAACGCCTTTATCGCCGTCAGCTTTGTCTGCATCGTCCACGACGACAACCGCATTCTCGTCGTCCTCTTCGATGATCAGTACAGGCTCTTCCTCGGTCTGAGCCTCCTTTGTGGCTGTTGTTTCTTGGCTGTCAGCTTGATTGCCAGTGGTTTCTATCTGAGTTTCTGACGTGTCTTCCAGGCTTTCGCGCTCTTCTGCCGGCATGTTTCCGGATGCAGGATCCGTTGAAAGCCCTGCAGGCTCCGTTGACAGCTTTGCTGTTTCAGACGGCTCTTCCGATAATTCAGACGGTTCTTCTTGCTCAGCTATGGGCTCATCCTGCTGCTGTGACGACTCATCCGTCACCGCGACCTCTTCCTCAGCTTCTGTGGTTGCTTCCGCAGACTCCTCAATAGCCTCCTCGGGTTTCACTGTCGCCTCCTCGGGTTCCACTGTCACTTCCTTGGGGTTTTCGATTGGCTCTTCAGGTTCTTCAATAGGCTCCTCAAGTACTTCAATCGTATCCGCAGGCACCTCAGCTGTGTCCATAGCGGCATCAGATGGTTTGTCGGGCATATCCGTCAATGTCGGAAAGTCAGGCGAAGCAGCCTCTTTGTTGTCGGGCAGCACCTCTTCAGCACCAGGCTGTCGCGTCTCGTCATGAATTTGGTTGTCGTAAAGAGGATGTCCGCAATACGAGCACATATAGGAAAACCCAATATAATACTTTCCGCAATTCGGACATTGGTTGTATTCGGAAAAGTCTTGCCCGCAATGAGGGCATATCAGTGCGTCGTCGTCAACAAAAGCATGGCAGTTTAAACAAGTCTTCATAATCTGTATATAATTTCAATAGCCTTTCTTGATAATTCGTTCGTTTTCGTTTATATCGATTTTTGCAAAAGAGCCGGATAAGCGTCTTGGTTCACTTGAAAGATGAAATCAACTCCAGTTTGTCGGATTTCTGGATGTCGGATATCAGGATGCAAGCCGGCACGAAAGTCCCCGGCATGTCGACGTCGTGCAGTTGTCCGTCGGTGAGCTCCACACCCGCCTTCTTGTATGCCCTGTCTACCAGTTCGGTGCAATAGAGTGCTGTCGAGTCGTTGGAGTCAAAATTGAAGTCGAACGGTAGTTTCTGCTCATATTGGTCGATAGCAGCCATGGCCGCAGTTTTGGCCACCTCGCGGTTGGCATAGCGATAGATGGCTCCTTGGAGGCAGTTACGGTTGCTGAAAAACACGTCGGGACGGTCCATCTTGACCACGTTGGCCTCGTCGATTGCAAAGTTCTCCGACGGGCACGCATGTACAATCTTGATTTTTCCAGCATACGACACCACGATGCCTACATGAGAATAAGCCGCTTCAGGGTCGGCCACCATGATGGCGTTGCTCTCAGCGCTGTCGCCAAGGCGGAATACCACATCTCCAGGCTGCAGATTGTCACCGTCTTTCAGCGTGTCTTCCTTCGACTTCTTGCATGCCGAACAGACGAGTGAGAGAAAAAAGATGAGCGCAATGGCGAATATGAAATAATGAAAATTACGCATGTGTTAAAATGGAAGTTGAAATTGGAGTAGAAGAGGGGAGTGAAAGTGGGGGTCAGAACAAGTTGTTGAGAATGCTTCCGATGTCGTCCTGCAGCGAGCCTCCCGAACCGAAACCGAATTTCTTGCCCAGCTCGAACAGAGAGTCCAGACCGAAATCCAAGTCGCCCAACGGCTCGATTTTCCACTGGTCGTTAATTTTTACGAGATGTAGGTCCATCTGCTCAGTCTTGTTATCGTCGAAGATGATGTTCACCGTAACCACCGCTTTCATGTCCTCCGTCTGTTCATTCACAATCTCAATGTCCTTGAAATTTCCTCCAAGGAACGACATCATCTTTTTTGCCATGTCGCGCACGTAAGGCTGTGTGGTGCTCGACAGATTGAATTCAGCGCAGAACGCCTCGCTGTCGTTTTTCTTCAGCGCCTCGAATGCCCTCTCCACAGTGGCCGCAGGCGAACTTCGGTGGAACATAATAAATAACGTGACACCTATACCGATGACGAGCAGGGCAGCCAGAGATATCCAGAGTCCTTTCTTCGGAATCTTGATATATGAAGACTTGGATGCTGGGGAAGCAGCGGGAGAATCGGTCTCGGCCGGCACAGGAGAGTTGGCAGCATCCGCTGGTGTGGACGTCTGCTCCGGGCTCTCCTCAGGGCTTGATGATGCGGGGTGCGACTCGGAGTCGCTGCCTTCCTGGGAATATATGGTGGTGTCTGCACTTTGTTCTGCAGGCGTGTCGTCTGCAGCAGTATCGGCCTGTGTCTCCAGATCGGCAGTTCCGGTGTTGTTCTGTATTTCCGTCACCTCCTCATTCTCATTGGCGGGAGCAGTGGCGGAGTCATGATTGTCCGTCTCTTGGTCCAGCATGTCGAGTTTCACCTTGTTCTCAGGGAACGGCTCTCCACAGAATCGGCAAATCTTCTCACCCGGATTTCTTGGATTGCCACATCTCTGGCAGAAATTGAGTGGAATATTCATAATATTTCAATAAAAATGATACAAACTGAATGAATTATAATGCGAATTTACATATTTTTTCTCAAATAATCTTTCGATATGTGATTTTTTTTGATTTTACGAATAAATTTATTAATTTTGAAAAAAATTTTGTTCAACAACCGTAAAAAATAAGTTGCCTCGCTTTTTTTGAAGACAAGAAGACGAGAAGACAAGGAGACAAGACGATAGACTGCTATGACCAGCATTCCAATGGAGCAGAATCTGAGGCAAGTTATTTTTTTTATCTTACCCAACATTTTAACTCAAAAAAAATATGATAGTAAGCACAACACCTACAATTGAAGGCCACCCGATCAGGGAATACCGTGGTGTGGTGGCAGGCGAGACCATCATCGGCGCAAACGCATGGAAAGACCTCAAAGCAAGCATCCGCGATATTTTCGGCGGACGCAGCAGCAGTTATGAGCAAGTGTTGAGGGAAGCCCGCGACACATCGTTACAAGAAATGGTGAACGAGGCCGGCCAGCGAGGATGCAATGCCATCGTTGGCGTGGACTTCGACTATGAGACCATCGGTCAGAGCAGCTCCATGCTGATGGTGGCATGCAGCGGAACCGCGGTCATCATTTAGTGACCGTTAAAAAATAGGTTGCCTCGTTTTTTATGAAGAGAAGAAGACGAGAAGAGACGAAGACAAGAAGACAAGACGATAGTCTGATATGACCAGCATTCTAATGAAACAGGAGATGAGGCATGTTTTTTAAATTATCACTTAATGCTAACCCTGGTGCGGAGAATTAAGAACTAACAACTACAATAAGAAAACTACAATGCAAAGCAAACTACAATCATTTCTGACTATCATGCTGTTTGCCGTGTCTCTGCCAGCCCTGTCGCAGAGAAGCAGCGAACTGCTTAATTTCGGATGGAAATTCCATGCAGGAGATATCAAAGGCGGCGAAGCCACCAATCTGGACGACAGCGGCTGGAGGGAGGTGAATCTTCCTCACGACTACCAGATTGAGCAGCCCTGGATTCCCCCAGCCGCAGACGAGAAAGGCAGTAATGCCGACGAGGGCGCCAACATCAAAAGCCGTCTCAGCAGCCGAGGCTTCAAAGAGATGGGAATCGGATGGTATCGCAAGCACTTCACGCCAGCTGACTCACTCAAAGGGCGCCGAATCCTGGTGGACGTGGAAGGCATCATGCTCGTGGGCGACCTCTATCTCAACGGCGAACGTATAGGGGGCACAGACTACGGCTATCTTGGATTTGACGTGGACATCAGCAAGAAGGTGAAATTCGGGCAGGACAACGTCCTGGCTGTGAAAGCCGACACAAGAGAGCCAGAGAACAGCCGATGGTACACCGGAGGAGGACTCTACCGCGACGTACACTTCGTCTACACCAATCCGCGTATGTACTTCATCCGCCACCCGCTTCAGATCACTTCCGACGTGAAACGTATCGACGGCAGCCAAGGCGATGCTGAGGTCAGAATCCAGGCCGAGGTGAATACGCTGCTCGACTCCAAGACGAAAACATTGAAATTCCAATACCGCATTACTGACCCGTCGGGCAACGTCGTCGCAGATAAGACTGTGGACAAACGCTTCTACCCAAAGCAGAAAACCAACGAGTACGTGCTCGACACCGTCAGGCTGAACAATGCCTCGCTGTGGAGCTGCGAGATCCCATCCCTTTACACGGTGGAAGTCAGTCTTTTCGACACCAGCGGAAATCTGGCCGACAACGTGAAGGAGACATTCGGCATCCGCAAACTGGAATTCTCACCTGCTTTCGGCATGAAACTCAACGGCAAGAAAGTGCTGCTCAAAGGCATAGCCAACCACCACACGCTGGGCGCACTTGGCGCCTCAGCCTATGAGCGCGCCATCGAGAAACGCCTGAAACTGTTGAAAGACTTCGGATTCAACCATATACGCACTTCCCACAACCCTTACAGCGAGAGTCTTCTGCGACTGTGCGACCAGTATGGCATCCTTGTCGTAGACGAGCTCTACGACAAATGGCTGGACAAATATTGCGGAGGAAGGAAGCCCTGGACTGAGCTCTGGCAGGAGAACATACCGGAATTTATCAAGCGAGACCGCAATCATCCCAGCGTCGTCGTGTGGAGCCTCGGCAACGAGCTGCAGACCTACTGGGATCTGCCTTACGGAGACTGGGGTGTGACGCCCTACCGGATGCAGAAACAGCTGCTGAAACGCTACGACCAGGAACGGCCTGTCACAGTGGCTATGCATCCGCGTGGCCGCGACATCAACACCGACTCGCTGCCGGCACCGCTCGTGCATGAGACGGACATTTCCGCCTACAACTACCGATACATGTATTTCCCGGGTGACGGCAAGCGTTTCCCGCATATGATTTTCTATCAGAGCGAGGCCAACACGTCTATGATGGGTCCTAACTATTTCGAAATGAACCTCGACAAGGTGTTAGGACTGGCATACTGGGGCATGATTGACTACCTTGGCGAAAGCAACGGATGGCCTGAGAAAGGATGGTCGCAGGGCGTGTTCGACATATCGCTCGAGCCGAAGCCCAACGCCTATTTCATCAAGAGCTACTTCTCCGACGAGCCTCTGGTGCACATCGGTGTGCTGCTGAAATCCGGCACATTCGACTGGAACGGCATCAAGGTGGGCGGCGACAAACTGACAGAAAACTGGAACCTTGGGACCGAAAAAGACAAGGCACCGAAAGCCAGGATCATCACCTACACGAATGCAGAGGAAGTGGAACTCCTGCTGAATGGAAAGTCGTTGGGCGTCAGGAAGAACGATGTGAATAATCCGAAGACGCGCAATAAGATTGTGTGGAACGACATATCTTGGGCGAAAGGCACACTGGAGGCCGTAGGCCGCACCGGCGGCAAGGAAGTGGCCCGCCATAAGATCGAGAGCAGTGGTGAGGCTGCAAAACTGCAACTCACTCCCGACAATGACGCATGGAAAGCCGACGGCATGGACCTACAGCACGTACGTGTTCATGCAGTCGACAAGAAAGGCCGCCGTGTTTTCAACAGCAACGAGAAACTGAAGTTTGAAGTGGAAGGCGACGCCGAGATTGTGGCCGTGAGCAGCGGTGACCACCGCAGCGATGAACTGAACGCCACCGACACACGCTCGCTCTACGACGGAAGCGCCCTCGTGATTCTCCGTTCGGGCAGGAAACCGGGTAATGTGATGTTGAAGGTGACCTCAGACAACTTTAAGCTGGCGACACTGCAGCTGCAGACCAAGTAAGGCTTACTATCCGGCTAAATTTGGGAAAATAGGAAGTAAAAGAAGGAAGTAATAGGAGGAAGTAACAGGAGTACGTTTTTTTTCACTGAAAAATAAAAATTATTAACCTGTATTCATCGGCCCGGGCGAATCTGTCCGGGCCGATTCCATTGCAAAATTTCGGAAAAGAGGGCAAAAACTAAGTCGTATATAAGAAAAGCCACGAAAAGTGGGTGAAAAGTGGATAATTTTTGCTAACTTTGCATGAAATATAGATACACGAAGAAAGTAAAAAACTAAAAATACAAATGAATATCAGTTATAAGTGGCTCAAGGACTATGTCGATTTCGACATGAGTGCTGACGAAGTAGCCGCAGCCCTTACCAGCGTTGGTCTGGAAGTGGGCAGCGTGGAAGAAGTTCAGTCCATCAAAGGCGGTTTGGAAGGAATCGTAATTGGAAAAGTGCTCACTTGCGAGCCTCATCCCAACAGCGACCATATGCACGTATGCACAGTGGAGCTGGGAGAGGGAAGAGTAGAGCAGATAGTGTGTGGCGCACCGAACGTGGCAGCCGGCCAGACCGTGGTTGTGGCCACGTTGGGCACAAAATTGTATGACGGCGACAAGGAGTTCGTCATCAAGAAATCAAAATTGCGTGGAATTGAAAGCAACGGCATGATCTGCGCAGAGGACGAGATCGGAGTCGGCAACAGCCACGACGGCATCATGGTGCTGCCCGACGACACACCAGCAGGAATGCCCGCATCCAAGTATTTCGGACTTGAGAGTGACTGGCTCATCGAAGTTGACATCACTCCCAACCACTCCGATGCCTGCTCGCACTGGGGAGTGGCACGCGACTTCTATGCCTACCTCCGCCAGAATGGATACCAGACCAGCCTCCATCGTCCGGACTGCAGCGCTTTTGCCGTCGATAACAACGACCTGGACTACGACGTGGTGATAGAGGAGCCAGAGGCTTGCTCCCGCTACTGCGCCGTCACCATCAAAAACTGCGAAGTGAAAGAGTCGCCCAAATGGCTGAAGGACCGACTCACCACCATAGGACTCCGCCCCATCAACAACATCGTGGACATTACAAACTACATCATGATGGCTTACGGACAGCCACTTCACTGCTTTGATGCCGACATGGTGAAAGGCAAGAAAATTGTGGTGAAAACCATGCCAGAAGGCACATCTTTCGTCACTCTCGACGGAGAGGAGCACAAACTGAGCAACCGCGACCTGGCCATCTGCAATGCAGAAGAGCCGATGTGTATAGCCGGTGTATTCGGCGGCAAAGGATCCGGAACCTATGAGACCACCAAGAACGTGCTGTTCGAATCAGCCTATTTCCACCCCACATGGATACGCAAGTCGGCCCGCCGTCACGGACTTCAGACCGACGCATCGTTCCGTTTTGAGCGTGGGATAGACCCTGCAGGACAGCTCTATGCCGTGAAGCAGGCTGCCATCATGGCCAAGGAACTTGCAGGAGGCGAGATTGCCATGGAAATCAAGGACGTGAAGACAGACTACCTGCCGAAGAACGCCACAGTGGACTTCGACTATCAGTACTGCCACGACCTCATCGGAAAGGAAATACCTCACGACACCATCAAGTCCATCTGCACCGACCTGGGAATGACTGTCTTAGAGGAAAAGCCCACAGGGCTCGTGCTCGACGTGCCAGCCTTCCGCGTGGACGTCACCGCTCCCTGCGACATCGTGGAGGAAGTGATGCGTATCTATGGTTACGACAACGTGGAAATCCCCAGCCAGGTGCGCTCATCGCTCACAGTCAAAGGAGACGAGGACAAGGGCAACAAACTTCAGAATCTCATCTCTGAGCAGCTTGTCGGAGGCGGATTCAACGAGATACTCAATAACTCACTCACCAAGACATCTTACTACGACAACTGCGAGACCTACAAATCGGAGAACCTCGTGAGACTCATCAACCCGCTGAGCCAGGATTTGGGCGTGATGCGCAAGACACTGCTCTTTGGTGGTCTCGAATGTATCAGTCATAATACAAACCGTCAGTTGCCCGACCTGAAATTTTTCGAGTTTGGCAAATGTTACGATTTCAATCCCGACAAGAAGACGGACACCAGCGGCATTATCCCGTCGGGCGAGACATCCGGTCAGATTCTCAGTCCATACAGCGAGGACTATCATCTTGGACTCTGGATTACCGGCAAGCGCGTGAAAGGCAGCTGGATGCATCCCGACGAGGACACCACGGTGTACGAGCTGAAGTCATATTTGATGAACATCTTCAGCCGACTCGGCGTGCCCTTCGGCGCACTCGTCTTCAAAGAGCTGAAGAACGATATATGGGCCAACGGGCAGCAGATTTGCAACCGTGGCGGCAAAGTCATTGCAGAATATGGCACAGTCAGCAAGAAGCAGACATCGAAGCTGGAGATTGAGGCACCCGTCTTCTTCGCTGACATCTGCTGGACTCAGCTGATGAAACTCATCAAGAAAAACGTGGTGAGCTACAAGGAAATCGCCAAGCATCCAGCCGTGAGCCGCGACCTTGCGTTGCTTGTTGACAAAGGCTGCAAGTTTGCCGACATCGAGGCCATCGCATATGCCAGCGAGAAGAAACTGTTGAAGGAGGTGACACTCTTCGACGTGTATGAAGGCAAAAACCTTGAGGAAGGCAAGAAGAGCTACGCCGTCAACTTCCTTCTGCAAGACGAGAGCAAGACGCTGAACGACAAGCAGATTGAAGCTATCATGAATAAAATAGAGCAAAACATCTGCAAGCAGCTGAACGCCAAAGTGCGTGGAAAATAACCAGCCCAAAGTCATCATTGAATGTAAGGGTCTCCTTTATGTGAGTTCGCAAACACAACATAAGGTTGATTCCTGAAAAAACGATACAATGACAGACTGGCAATATGTAAAATGAATTAAAAACAAACAACAATTATAATTAAAAATGGGAAGAGCATTTGAATTCCGTAAAGCCCGCAAACTGAAACGTTGGGGCAACATGGCCAAGACATTCACACGTCTTGGCAAACAGATACAGATCGCAGTGGCAGAAGGCGGTCCAGAGCCAGAGAACAACTCACGCCTGCGTGCCATTATCGCCACTTGCAAGCATGAAAACATGCCGAAGGACAATATTGAGCGCGCCATCAAGAACGCGATGGGTAAAGACAAGTCGTCCTTCAAGACAATGACATACGAAGGATACGGACCTTTTGGTATTGCCGTCTTCGTAGACACGCTGACTGACAACACCACACGTACCGTAGCTGACGTGCGCTCGGTGTTCAACAAATTCAGCGGAACGCTGGGAACAATGGGTTCGTTGGCTTATCTTTTCGATCACTTCGCACAGTTCACTTTCAAGAAGAAAGAGGACATCGACATGGACGAGCTCGTGCTCGACCTCATCGACTACGGTGTGAGTGACGAGTTCGACGAGGAATACGACGAGGACAAGGAAGAAACTACCATCACAATCTATGGCGACCCTAAGTCGTTTGCACTCATTCAGAAATACCTGGAGGAAAAGGGCCTTGAGATTGTGTCGGCCGAGTTCACCTATATTCCCAACGACCTGAAGGAGGTGACCGACGAACAGCGTGAGACCATCGACAAGATGGTGGAGAAGCTGGAAGAGTTTGACGACGTTCAGAACGTCTACACAAACATGAAATAATCTATCCACTCCTTTACAACGTTGGCTTAAACATGAAATACGTTTACACCACGACGGGCACTTGCTCCAAGCAGATAGAGATCAGCGTGAACGACGAGACACATATCGTCGAGGACGTTTTCTTCGTAGGCGGATGCCCCGGCAACACGGTTGGTGTGGCCACGCTCGTGAAAGGTCGGCCGGTGGACGAGGTCATCTCGCTTCTTGAAGGCATTCCGTGCGGCATGAAGCGGACATCCTGTCCCGACCAGCTGGCTCAGGCACTGAAGGAAATCCGTTCGAATTTCTGAGGAAGCGCACAAACAGCCTGCTCTCATCTGGCCTATACTGAGCGTGAAAGCAGATGACAGAAAACAAAAACGCATTGACCATCCTTGGTCAATGCGTTTTTGTTTATGGTTTCTTTGCCGTTCCGGTTTTCCAGCCCGATGCAATTCGTACTGCGGCATGAAAACTGGCAAATGATATAATTACAAAATTAATTGAGAATCGAGAATCGTCAATTTCGTTGATTGCTATTTCTTGAAACTGCTGTAGATAATCTCAAGTCCCACTTTGTCGTTCTCTCCGCCCACGAGCTTGGCGCTCGACATGGAGAAGTCGTGAGCCAGTTTCACGAGTGATCCGCTGCTTGAGTCGTATGTGGCGTCAACGGGAATGAGCAACACCTTGTTGTAGTTCTCAGTGGCAGTGCCGTTCTGCTTCTCCGTCTTCATGATGTTGATCAG
>CAMOTI010000118.1 GCA_946625675.1 uncultured Prevotellaceae bacterium
GTCCTGGAGCCTGGAGTGGGTCCGGAGGCATAAAGCAGGCGTCCGTTCAGGTCGTAGACGCTGACTGCAGAGAGGCTGCGGTCAGCACTGATGGCAAGTGAGTGTTCACCTCTTTTCTCCACGTCGAAAAGAACAGGCTCCAGCGAAGGCGACAAGATACTGGTGGACTCATCCTGCTTCTGCTGGTAGTTGTCGTCCCCCCCCATTCCCACAGGCATCAGCGGACTGGTGGAGAGAAAGAACTTGTCGACCATCGCTCCGTTTTCCCTCGCGGTGAGAGTGATGGTGTGGCTGCCGGCCTGCAGTTGATAGGAGCCCAGTTCTTTCCAGTCCCAGCTGCCGTTTGTGCAAAGACCATTGACAAAGGAAAACTGTCCGTCATCGAGTTTGACCCAATAGCTGTCGTCGTCCCACGTGGGGCAGTTGACACGTGCAAAGAGATGGTAGGACGCCGGTGTCTCTACATTGAACCGTACAACCAGCATATCGGCGCTGTCCGTGGCAGCCGCGCTGACGAACTCTCGTCCGGAAAGCAGGTAGTGGCCGTTGGATGCAGCAGCATCCTCAATGTCGGTGAATTTGTTTCCGCATGCGGGAGTCACCAATCCTTCTGCCTCTATCCACAGCCCTTGGGCCTGAGGCATGTCGTCATCCTCATCTGCTGCCAACGGGCCGTCGTAAGTGAAGAGGCTGAGGTCTACAGCCTCGCCCATCGTCTTATAGCCATCGGCGTTGAGGTGGAGCCAGTCGTTCTGGAAGAGAAACTGCTGCTGCAGTGCTGAAGCGTCAGCCGGATTGCATACGGCCGCAGCAAAGTCGATGACGCCGTCGAGCATCTTCGTATTTTGAATCCACTCGTTGATGAGGTTGCGCCCGTTCTCATGGTCGGCAGAATAATACGAGTTGTTCTTGAAGGGCGTGATGGTGGCTCCGAAAACGTAAATGCCTTTTGCATGCGCTTCGCGTATGATTTGCTTATACACTTCGATGATTCTTTGTGCCGTCTGGACTCCATTGGGGCTTCCTCCCAGGTCGTTGACCGCCTCAAAGAGGATAATCCACTTCACTCCTTCCTGGCCGAGCAGGTCGCGCTGATAGCGGTTGACTGCCGCCGGACCAAGTCCTCCTCCGAGCACACAGTTTCCGCCGATACCCATATTGAGCACCGCCACATGGCTGGTCTCTGGATTCTGCAGCAGCCGGCGGGAGAGCACGTCGGCCCATCGGTCCTGCTGATTGGTGGTGGACCCACGTCCGTCGGTGATGGAGTTGCCGAGTATGGCTACCGCCCCGGCCTTCTCGTCGCCCATGACCTCAAGCGCCAGGATGTTGTACCAGTGCTCCGTCTTGACGGCATTGATGAAATCTGAGGTGTTGCCCGACTTGAGATAGGAAGTGGTGCGTGAGCCCGGATGGCCGGACACGCTCGATGACGACGCGTTGCCATAATGGATGGTGATGGCCACGTTCTGACGGGGATCGAGATGGAACGAGACAGGGTCGGACACAGCCGTCTGCCCGGCCGGCATGGTGACGGACTGACTTCCATCGAAAGTGAGCGACACCGTAGACGCCGCCTCGACGTCTGCCGAACTACCTGCCGTCTTGGCGTATGACAACTCTACAGCCTTGATTTCTGTGGCGGAAGCACTGAATTCATTGGTGAGTTTCAACCTGACCGTCTCACCGCCTATCGACACTTGTACAATCTGACGGAGCGAGTTGTTCTGCAATCCGGGAGACGGAGGGTTGTTGTGCGGTTCCACCAACTGCGGGGCAGTGCCCCATGTACCCACCCAATGCTGCTGGGCACTGGCAGATACAAATAAAAATGCAAGGACTAAGAGCATCAGTCCCCGCACACTGGAAAAACGAACTTTAACTACATTTTTCATGAAAATGTTCTGCTTTATGTATTATGAATAACATTGATTTCAAAACAAGCCTCATAGTAGCCGTCCAGCCGTTTTTGGTTTCCGACTCAGGCTGCCCGGCCATCTGCGATGCAAATTTAGTTATTTCATCTGAGAAACAAAACATTTTCACCTCACAAAAAACGTGGATGTAACCTATACGATATCATGTGAAACGCAACGAAAAGCAGAAGGAGCAAAGGTGTACAGAGAGTTCAGAAAACAAAGATGTCAGTTGTTCTGGAAATCAGGTTCACCCCGGCTATTGACTTTCTGAGAGCCTGGACGGGTTCCCCTCGAATCCCCAGTGCTTGTCGAGAAAGGCAATACGCCTGCGGAACCACTGCTTCAGGGTTTGGATTTCCTGCTCATAGGACTGCACCTGATAGGCAGCGAAGAAAGCGACAGGATTCATATTCTGTCCCATAGCGGGCCACCCCCACCCTCCCTGGCTTTTGCCGTCGGAGAAGAGATTGTTGTATCTGCTGAAATGGCGGTCCTTCGCCTCACTGAGCAGGTTGGCATATTCGTCGAGAAAAGCGTCGATGGAATCGAGAGAGATGACCGTCCGTCGCAACTCTGCATAACGTCTGCGCACCTTTTTCATGAAAGCCCGGTCATGTGCAAGAATGCTCCAGAACTCCGGCGTGGGGTTGGTGCTGCATCCGTCGTACACCCACGCCTCCGTGTTGTTGGCGTTACAGAAGTTGCAGTTTCCGTAGGCAAGATTATAGTCCCACACCGGTCCGGCCTTCATCTTGCTGACCGTGCCGTCCTCAAGGTCTCGGTCCTTATAGAAATAGGCGCTCCGTTTGAACCCGTCGGCATTGAGTGAGAGCTCGGTATGGATGAAATAGTCGACAAAAGAAGGAATGTCGATCCACTTGGTATATCCCGTCTTCGGATTGGCAGGGTCATGATGCTGAAACGAAAGTTCCATGCTGTCGACAAAGTTCTGGATATACGCGTTCTGCTCGGGCCTGATTTTCTTCTTTTTAGGATAACAGATGGTCCAGGTCACCGTAGTGTTGGGCTGCATACCTGGCCAGGGGCCGAATCCGCCGAAACCCATTGGACCGCCGCTGTCGACCAAACCCTTCACTTTGGACGGAAACGTAAGGTCGTGGTCGTCGAACGCATCAACGCGGAGAATATACCCTCCCGTCACGTCACGCCCCCGGACATCCGTCTCCATCATTTTAGAGATGTCCACGCGGTCGTTGTCGCGCTTGATCTTTTCCGAAAAGACATAAATCCCTTGGTAAACGCCATCGACCAGAACCTCACACAAGCGGGTACGGGGTGCCCAGTACCCCATCTCCCTCCACATGCTGAAGGCAAACACATCCCTCAGCATCGAGATGTCGTTATAAGGGGCCAGCAACACCCAGTCGCTTTCGCTTGGCATACCAAGCAGACGGACCTTCAGGCCGTTCCCTTCCGCATCCTGCGTCTCGATGGTGTATTTCTTCTGCTCAAAACTCAGGGAACTGTTGCCTCTGAGCTTAATGCCGATATACCCGTCGTAGACACAGGACGTGTCAGACGCCATGTTCCGACAGCCTTCATCCATGTGGTTGACAATCTTCATCTTCGCCCTTACCTTCTTCTGGGCGTTGACCGGTTGGTGCGTGTCTATAAGGACGAGCGGGAGATTGGTGGAGAACGAGGCAAAGTCCACCTTTCCTTTAATTGCGCCAGGCCTTTGCGCCGCTGCCGTCAGCGAAGCGGAAACAAAGACAGAGAGTATCAGTCCTTTCACAACGGAGAAGAACATATTTGCTGCATTCATAGCAATAGTTGGCAGTTTTAAGCTTTCCGTAATATGGTTTCCAAGGCTTTAAAAAGTGTGCACCGAAGCGAAAAAACAAATCAATTATTAATCAAACAGATAACACGTCCAGCTCTTCAGCGAGTTATTTATCCGCGGAATGGTCATGGCTGGAGTTTGACGGGAGGCTGCTGGCCGGTCCCCCACCACTGCGTCCACATATTGCAGTCGTATTTGTCAATGAAACTCTGTGGAGCGATTGCAATGTTGGCAGTCGCCGCATCCTCTTTCCCAAGCAAGAAACGGTTGATGAAAGCCTTCACTTCTGGGAACTGAACAGGCGGCAGCTGGCAATGGCCGTGGCCTGCCACGATGCTGTAGCCGAAGCGGTCAGCAATGCCATACTGTTGCCACACCTTCTTCGCGGCGTTGCAGCTCACATAAGCCGAGGGGTCGGCCAGCCATTCATAGTCGGGATTGCCGAGGATAAGGCATGCACGTGGACAACACATCGCAATCAACTCGTGGTGGTCGTAAGGCAAATAGCTCACGTTGTCGTCGCCGAAGCTGTCCTTCAACGACGGCACGAACCAGTGGTAGTCCGTGTTGTCGATATGTTCCACCTTCTCAGGCATCCACTGGCTCACACGCCACGAGGCGGCTCCTCCCCCACCCGGCTCCTGCGACACGACAAGGGCAATACGCTCGTCGAACGCACCGCAGAAGAGCGCCATCTTTCCGGCATAGGAGCAGCCGGTCACACCGATATGCCGTGTGTCTATGCGGGTCTTCTCCGGTCCGAGCATCTGCAGCGCGTCGATGATGCGGCTGACTCCCCACGCCCACTCACTGTAAGCACCGTTGCCCTTGAGCTCAGGATAAAGGCGTTCCATCTCGCGCGAGTCGTTGCCGCCGAACTGAGAATATCCGTTCACCTGGCCCGACCAGAAAGCCAACTGCGCCAATGGCATGCCGGCATAGACATCCTTGTGGATGCTGCCGCCTATGCTGTTCATGCCAATCATAAGGGGGAATGGGGCATGCCCCGTCTCCGGATAGAGGATGAGAGTCTTCAGACGAAGTGTCTGACCACCGACACTGACCTTCACGAGCAAGGTGTCGCCGTCCATACGCGCTTCCATATTCTTACGGTCAACCGACGGTTTTCGTCCGATCTCGTAGTGCTGAATCTCATTGGCTATCTCGCTGCGGCGACGGCTCCACTGGCTGAAATCCGTGGCTCGCCCACTCCCGTCGCTGAAAAGCAGCGGGTCGGTGAGTTGTTCGATGAAAGGCAGTTCGTCGCGAGAGGGATAGGACGGCTCCGGGAA
>CAMOTI010000119.1 GCA_946625675.1 uncultured Prevotellaceae bacterium
AAAAGTCGGGAAGAGGCGGCATTTGGCTCAGAACCCTACGTCACTAAATAAAAAACGTTCTCCGTAACCGAAGAACGTTTTTGTTGAAAATGTCGGGAAGAGGCGACTCGAACGCCCGACCCCTACGTCCCGAACGTAGTGCGCTACCAACTGCGCTACTTCCCGTAAAAACATGCCATGATGTATGACCGTTTTTAAATTTCGGATGCAAAGTTACAAAAAAATATTGTTATGACAAGAATTTCCAGTAAAAAAAATGATATTGCGTATTTTTTTTTGAAAAAATTTTGTCAGTATTAAAAAAATGCCTAACTTTGCACCCGCAAACGAAATCAAGGGGTTTTGAAAAGCAAAATTGATGATGGTGCCATAGCTCAGTAGGTAGAGCATCGGACTGAAAATCCGTGTGTCCCCGGTTCGAATCCTGGTGGCACCACAATGAAAAAGCCAAATGTCAGAGTATCTGATGTTTGGCTTTTTTTTCTAACAAATACTCGGAGTTCGAGGGGATATGGGGGTGGATAAGACTGAGGACATCCGTCCCCAAAAATATTTCTCATTATGTAAATTTCTTTGTTTTTCGTTTTTCATTCTTCGTTTTTTTTCGTATTTTTGCATCTTGGAATATTATCGGGCGATGAAATTTATGGATATATTCCTTAAAACACAGAAAATGAAAAGAATACAAATGCTGTTATTGCTGGGACTGTTCGCATGGCTCCCAGCCACTGTCTCCGCACAGAATGAATTGGAACACGTGGTGAACCTGATCAAGCACGGTCTGCTGTTCAACAGACTCAATCCTCAGGAGAAAGTATATCTCCATTTCGACAACACCGGCTATTTCAAAGGTGAGCGTATCTTCTTCAAGGCCTATTCCATCCGGACGGACACTGGCGCACCTTCGAATATCAGCAGGGTGCTGTATGTGGAGCTGCTCAATCCGAGCGGCGATGTGGTTCAGACGCACAAGGTGAAGATGGAGAACGGGGTAGGGTATGGCGACCTTCCGCTCGACAGCGTGTTCGGCACAGGATTCTATGAAGTGCGTGCCTACACCCGATATATGCGCAACTGGGGAAACGACGTCGGTTTCTCACGTGTGTTCCCTGTCTACCGAAAGCCGAAAGTGGAGGGCGACTACATGAAGCCACAGATCGACGAACTCAGCTATATACACCGACTTCCCGACGGACGGGCGAAGCTGGACGCAGGATATGTGCCCGGAAAGAAGCGTTCGTCTAACTCATATAAGGTGGGATTCTATCCCGAAGGCGGTGACCTCGTCGTTGGACTCACAAGCAAGGTGGCATTCCGTGTCCTCGACGAAGACGGACGATTCGCCGAGGTGATGGGCATCGTGACCGACCCACAGGGCAACGACGTATGCACCGTAAGCTCCAACTCCGACGGACTCGGCCTGTTTGAGCTCACCCCATCCATAGGAACCTATAAGCTCGTGCTGACCACGGCAGACGGTAAGCGCCAGGATTTCAAACTGCCTGAGGCCAAGGCCGACGGATGTGTGCTCAGCGTGAACACACTCGACGACAACATCACCGCAGGCATACGCTCGTCCGACGGCCTGGAAGGACAGCTACTGGGTTATACGCTGATGAACCGAGGCAATGTCGTGTCCTACGACACGCTAAGTGCCGAGCCCCTTGTGGAATTGGAATTCGACCGCCAGCAGTTGCCGGCAGGGGTGAACCAGCTCACCGTGTTCAACGCACAGGGACAGATTCTTGGCGAGCGACTCTTCTTCGTATGCCCCATGAAGTCCGACAACGACAGCATACACCTCACCACCACGACCACGGAGTTGCGTCCGTGCGGGAAAGTACGTGTGGAAGTGAAGTCTGCACCAAACGCCGAACTCTCGTTCTCCGCCATGGATGCCGCGACGCTGACCGACGGAAAGACGGGCAACGCGATGACGTGGATGTTGCTCAGCAGCGACGTGAAAGGATATATCGCCAACCCCGACTACTATTTCGAGGCCGACGACCGCCAGCACCGTCAGGCATCCGACCTCCTGATGATGGTGCAGGGATGGCGGCGCTATGACTGGCATCTCTATACCGGTGCCAAGAAATGGAAGGACATCGATGGATTCCCCGGCAAGTTCCAGCCCATCGAGAACCAGCTCTACATACACGGACAGCTGAAACCCGACATGAACAAATGGCGAAAGAAGCACCCCGTGAGCGGCGTCGACCTGCGTGTGTTTCTTTTCAACACTACTGGCGAGAACGCCACAGGAGAGCATTATACGGGTGAGGCGGTGACCGACAGCGTTGGAGGCTATGCCTTCAAGATGCCTGACCTGGAGGGAGAGTGGGAGATGCAGATGCAGACGAAGTACAACGACAAGAACGCCGCCTATACCGTGGCCATCGACCGCCATTTCTCGCCGGAACCCCGCTACCTTTCACCCTACGAGACTGAGCCGGTTCCGCTGCCAGAGCCTTTCGTCAAAGCCAAGGAAGAGGCTGCCAACGCAGAGAAAGACAACACCCTGGCAAAGCGTAACGGCGTCTACGTCATTCCCACGGTGAAAATCAAGAAGCGCTACTTCACTGACTCGTCCAACTCACCGTGGTTCGACGAGAACACAGGAGCCAGAAAGTCAACCGTCTACTACAACATCGACGAGGCCACAGACCAGATACAGGACAGGGGCGAGCCGCTGCCCACCATCTACCAGTGGCTGAAAGAGAAAAACGCATTCTTCACCGGCGACGACGAACTAAGAGAAATGTATCAGGTGACCACGATCGACGAGGAAGGCGACGTGGTCAGCACACAGACGAACGGCGAGATTGTACCCGTGGACGGCGACGTGACCGACGACTACCGCTACGTGATTTACAAAGGCGGCCTGCGATACAAGAACCGGCCGATCCTCTGGATTGTGAACAACCAGTACGTCACCATATCGCAGTACACGGCCAACACATATACCGTCAACTGGACCGGCAACACGAGTGGTGCCGAGCGGATGCCCGACTTCATCGACGAGGTGAAGAGCGTGTACATCTCCGAGGACGACGACGCATACACCAACTACATCCGTGCCAACGAACTGGCTTCGATGCACCCCATCACAGTCTATCTATACGTACACAAACGCTTCTATAACAAGGAAAAAGGTATCAGACGTACTCACTTCCAAGGTTTCAACAAGCCCACCACCTTCCAGATGGAAGACTACACCAACCTCCCTCCGATGGAGGACTTCCGACGCACTCTGTTCTGGAAACCCGACCTCAGAACTGATGCCAACGGAAACGCCGTCGTTGAGTTTTTCAACAATTCATCCTGCAAGCATATTTATTACTCTGCGGAAGGTATCGACCAAGAAGGAAAGCCTCTGGTAAGTGAATAGAGGTAAGTGAAAAGTGAATAGTGAAAAGTGAATAGTGTATTTACTTATTCTATCTGATAACAACGCTAACAGAATTCAAGATGTATAGAAGTTTTAAACCATCAATATTACAAGAAAAGAGCAAGGCTTTTTCTGCTCGTATAATAAAGATGCATAATTATCTTCTGAAAGAAAAACATTTGAATTCTATTAATAATCAGGCTTTAAGAAGTGGAACTTCTGTCTATGCAAATGTTAATGAGGCTCAGTTTGCTGAGAGTCCATCGGACTTTGTCCATAAATTATCAATTGCTTTAAAAGAAGCAAATGAAACTATGGGATGGATTGAAATGTTTCATAAGTCAGATTTAATAGACCTAAGGTCTTTTGAAAGCATATCAAGTGATTGCCAGGAGATTATAGCGATGCTGGTTGCTTCTATCAATACAACAAAAAAGAATTTTAACCTTTAATTCGTATTAAACTATGACGTATAACCAAAATGAAAACGGAATAAGCCTGTTTGCAGGAGCAAATAATCTTTTCACTTTTATAAAATAGTTTTTAATCTTTAGTATTTTGTTAAACTATGACGTATAACCAAAATGAAAACGGAATGAGCCGGTTTGCAGGAGTAAATAAACTTTTCACTTTTCACTTTTCACTTTTCACTTAATATATATATATGGAAACACCGCAATTTGTGCACCTCCATGTGCATACACAATATTCGATTCTCGACGGACAGTCGAAGATAGACAAGCTGGTGGACAAAGCTATAGCCGACGGGATGAAAGGCATGGCCATCACTGACCATGGCAATATGTTCGGAATCAAGGAGTATTTCAACTACGTGAAGAAACTCAAGAAGAAGAACCCCGATGTGGACTTTACGCCCATCTTCGGCTGCGAGATGTACTGCGCCCGGCGGTCGATGGACAAGAAAGAAGGAAAGCTTGACACCGGCGGATGGCACCTCATCCTGCTGGCTAAGAACGAGAAAGGCTACCACAACCTCGTGAAGCTCGTGAGCCACGCATGGACCGACGGATTCTATATGCGTCCACGAACCGATCATGCCGAGCTGGAGAAATACCATGAGGGCCTGATAGCCTGCTCCGCATGTATCGCAGGTGAGATCCCTGACGCCATACGTAAGGGGGATATGCAGAAAGCCGAGGAAGCCACGCTATGGTTCAAGAACCTCTTCGGCGACGACTTCTATCTTGAGCTACAACGCCACGAAGTGAAAAACCCTAACCAGCGAGCCAACCGCGAGACCTTCCCACTGCAGCAGATCTGCAACAAAGGACTGATAGAACTGGCGCGGAAACACAATATCAAGTTGGTCTGCACGAACGACGTACATTTCGTGGACGAAGAGAACGCCGAGGCGCACGACCACCTCATCTGCCTGTCGACCGGTCGCGACCTCGACGACCCCAACCGTATGCTCTACTCCAAGCAGGAGTGGTTCAAGACCCGTGCGGAGATGTACGACGTGTTCTCCGACATCCCTGAGGCCATGGAAAATACGTGCGAGGTGTTGAGCAAGATCGAGACATACAGCATCGACCACGACCCGATCATGCCTAACTTCCCCATACCGGCGGAGTTCGGCTCGGAGGAGGAATACAGGCAACGTCTGACCGAGGAGGACCTGTACAACGAGTTCACACAGGACGAGAACGGCAATGTGGTGATGAGCCGCGAGGACGGTGAGAAGAAAATCAAACGACTTGGCGGATACAACAAGCTCTACCGCATCAAGTTCGAGGCAGACTACCTGGCAAAACTGGCCTACGACGGCGCAAAGCGACTGTATGGAGACCCGCTTCCAGACCATGTGGCAGAACAGATCAAGTTCGAGTTGCATATCATGAAGACCATGGGCTTCCCGGGCTACTTCCTCGTTGTATCCGACTATATCAACGCGGCGAGGAACGAGCTCGGCGTGTGGGTGGGGCCTGGCCGTGGGTCGGCAGCTGGCTCCACCGTGGCATACTGCCTGGGCATCACGATGGTGGACCCCATCAAGTACGACCTCCTGTTCGAGCGATTCCTCAACCCCGACCGAATCTCCCTCCCCGATATCGACGTGGACTTCGACGACGACGGACGAGGTAAGGTGCTGCAGTGGGTGACCGACAAATACGGGGCCGAGAAAGTGGCCCATATCATCACCTACGGAAGTATGGCCACAAAACTGGCTATCAAGGATGTGGCACGAGTGCGCAAGCTGGACCTCAAAGTCTCAAACGACTTGTGTAAGGCCATACCAGACCGTCTGCCCGACGGCATGAAGATGAACCTGAAGAACGTCATAGCCTGCGTGCCAGAAGTGAGGGACGCGGCTACCTCTCCCGACGAGAACCTGCGAACGACCATCGCCTATGCACAGATGCTGGAAGGCAACGTGCGCAACACCGGTGTGCATGCTTGCGGTACCATCATCTGCCGAGACGACATCAGCGACTGGGTGCCCGTGTCGACCGCCGACGACAAGGAGACGAAAGAGAAGGTGCGCTGCACGCAATACGACGGCCACGTGATTGAGGAGACAGGACTGATCAAGATGGACTTCCTGGGACTGAAGACCCTGTCCATACTGAAGGAAGCTGTGGAGAACGTGCGCGACAGCATGGGTGTGGAAATCAATATCGACAAAATCCCCATCGACGACAAGGCCACTTACCAGCTCTACTGCGACGGACGCACAATCGGTACCTTCCAGTTTGAGTCTACCGGCATGCAGAAATACCTGCGTGAGCTGCAGCCCCATGTGTTTGAGGACCTCATCGCCATGAACGCCCTCTACCGTCCGGGTCCTATGGACTATATCCCTGACTTCATCGACCGTAAACTCGGCCGTAAGCCCATCGAGTACGACATCCCCATCATGGAGAAGTACCTGAAGGACACCTATGGTATCACAGTCTACCAAGAGCAGGTCATGCTCCTCTCCCGACTGCTTGCCAACTTTACCCGTGGTGAGAGCGACACGCTGCGTAAGGCCATGGGAAAGAAGCTGAAAGACAAGCTGGACGAGCTGAAGCCTAAGTTCATCAACGGAGGACAGGCCAACGGACACGACCCGAAGACCCTTGAGAAAATCTGGGCTGACTGGGAGAAGTTCGCGTCATACGCCTTCAACAAGAGCCACGCAACCTGCTATTCGTGGGTGGCATACCAGACGGCGTTCCTGAAAGCCAACTTCCCCGCGCAGTATATGGCTGGCGTGATGACACGTAACTATGCCAATATCAGTGAGATCCGTAAGCTGATGGACGAGTCTAAGTCCATGGGGGTCGACACCTATGGACCCGATGTGAACGAGAGCAACCAGAAATTCTCCGTGAACAGCAAGGGCGATATCCGTTTCGGACTTGTGGCCGTGAAGGGCGTGGGCGAAGGAGCAGTGAAGGCACTCGTCGACGAACGCAAGAAAAACGGTGTCTACACCACCGTGTACGACTTCTTCGAGCGAGTGAACCTCAACGCGTGCAACCGCAAGTCCATTGAGAGCATGATTCTCGCCGGCGCGTTCGACCGATTCGGAATCCCACGCGATGCCTACTTCAGCAAGACGGCACAAGGCGACACATTCCTCGACGCGCTGATGCGCTATGGTGCAAAATTCCAAAGCGACAAGCAGCAGACGACCAACTCACTGTTCGGCGACATGGGCATCGCCGTCGAGGTGGTGCACCCACAGCCGCCAACCGACTTTCAGCGTTGGAGCGACATGGAGCGACTGGACAAAGAGCGTGATTACGTGGGCATATACCTCTCTGCCCATCCTCTTGACGAATACAGCATCATACTCAACCACGTATGCACGGCTCACATGTCGGAACTGGCTGATAAAGAGCGCCTGTCGAAAATGCAGGAATTTACCTTCGGAGGCATCGTGACCAACCTCCGACAGGGTCAGACCAAGAATGGAAACCCCTACGGCATCGTCACGATGGAGGACTTCGACGGAGCGGGAGAAATCGCACTCTTCGGAAAAGCGTGGCTGGAGGTACATCATCTGTTCATCGTCGGAACACCTCTGTTCGTCAGAGCCAAATACGTGCCAAGACGATTCAAGGAGACCGAATACGACATCCAGATACTCTCTGTCGACCTGCTTAACGACGTCAAGGAGACGGCAGTACAGAAACTCACCATCAACATCCCCCTCGACCACATCAACGACATGCTTGTGGAAGAGCTGGCAGACATATTGGTGCAGACACCCGGAAAGTCGGAACTCTACTTCAACATCCGTGGAATCAACAACCTGCATGTCAATATGCTCTCCCGCAAATACCATGTGAGGGTGGGCAAGGAGATGGTGAATTTCCTCAACGACCACGCAGACGAATTTGAGTTTTCGATCAACTAAGAGATATCAGAGTCCTCAGAGCCCTCCGATTACTCCGATTACTCTGATTACTCCGAGTTCTCTGATTATTCCGAGTTCTCCGATGCTCAGGCCGATGCATTCTCGTCTTTTTTCTTCCTTTTTCACAAAAAATGCGGATATTTCCGCATTTTTTTGTTTCTTTCAATAATTTTTTGTAATTTTACGCAATATTTTTGAAATATCAGAGAAAAGAAAAAATAAATTATTAACCATCCTAAAAAAACGCTTAATAACCTCTAACTAATTAAGGAAAGATTTGAATGCACGACCGCCCCGGTGGGGTTACCACTAAGACTGGAATCCTTAAACGGCTTGCACCGCGGCACAAAATCCATTCGCATACAAGGAGCAAAACCGACAGATGTCGCTTTTAATAACTGAGAGGCATCTTCGCAAAAAAGGCTGAATCCTGAATAACCACACAACTCCTTTCTGCGGACCGAAAAACCACGAGAAAAACAAATTCGCGCAGACAGGCCGAAGACGCGGAACCCTTTTTACTAACAAAAAACACAGTTTTATGAAGAAAGTTTATTCTTTTTTAATGCTGGTTGTTGCACTATTCTGCTGCTCAAGTGCCTTTGCGGCTCCTGTGGATGTTCTGACATTCCCTGGTGAAAAAGCTACACCGATCGGCAGCTATACGGCAGAATGGACCGCCGAGACGAACGGACAGACCTGGACGTTGTTTGGCTTCAACAACAACAATAACGGCTGGGCCTTCATCAGGTCTGGCAGCAAGAACGGCGAGACCACTTCAACCATTACGACACCGGCCTACGACGTAGCCGTGAGCGACATTGTATTCACTGTAGATTTCACTGGCTTCGTCACTTCCGCGAAGGTTGACGTTCTCAATGGAGAAGAAGTCGTTTCCACTGTCGACATCTACGACCAATGGAAGAATGGCGAGGTAGACGCCAAGGTCAGCGGCGCAGCTGGCAACAGCTACCGCCTGACCATCGTCAATGCACAGACCACAGGCAACGGCATGACGCAGCTTTCACAGGTCGCTGTCTATGGAGCGGGCGAATATACCGCACCTACCGTAGAGGACCTTACTGCAGTTGATGACAAATTCTGGGATTTCTCCGACTTCACCGCCGGTGATATCGCAGAACCAACCATCGTCGACAACCTGGAGCTTTACGGAACCAGCAGCAAGAAATTCAGCATCGACGGAAATGAAAAGTCCATCGACGACATCAACTTCACCCAGCGCCTGAAGACAGGAGGTTCTGGTGCTCCCGACGGCCGCTATATCCGCTTCAGAGTTGCTCCTAACACCTGCATCACTATTTATGGTATGTCTGGAAAAGCCGACACGGAGCGTACTCTGAACATCGACTTCGTTAAATTCGGTTTGAACAAGGCGTCTCTCACTAACGATGGAAACGCTATCGACAAGGTGGAGTATGAATACACTGGCACAGAAGATGCTGACGTGTATGTTTACAGCACCAACAGTGGCTTCAACGTGTACGGCATCAAGGTAGAGCCCATCAAAAACAACTACACCATCAACGTGAGCACAGCCGAGAACGGTACGGTAGAGACCGACGTGACTGAGGCTGAGGAAGGCGCCACCGTAACAGTGACCGTCACACCAGCTGAAGGCTATGAGCTGGATGCCATCAACGTAACTTACCTTGATGAGGCCGGCGAGCAGACCGTAGAAGTCAGCGCCGACAACACCTTCGTGATGCCGGCATCCGACGTATACGTAGGAGCAACGTTCAAGGCTGAGCGGGTAAAGAACGAGCCCGGCGAGTTTGAAGACACACCACTTACGAAAGACCTTTACAAGACATGGGACGGCTTTGACGATTATGCCAAGCCAACCGACGCCGCTCCAGCGTGGGATGAATATACATTTGGCACAGAAGTAGGAGGCGGTACAGTGATTTACGGAAATGGTTCAGTATACAACACAACTTACGCAGACATTACGGGTGCAACCGTTATGCGTATCACCGGAACCCCAGGACTTACCGTGCGCTTGATGATGAACCGTCAAGAAGATAATAGCTTGACAGAGGTTCAGCCTATAATCGGTGAGGACGGAAAAGTTGAGGTAGACCTCAGTCCATATCCATACGTTCATCTGAATGCAATCAAGATACAATGGGGCAACACCGGCGCTGTTGAGAGCATCATCCTTAACCCTTCAGATGCGGAAGAGAAAGTAAAGAACGAGCCTGGCGAGTTCGCAGACACCCCGCTCACCAAAGATCTGTTCAAGAGCTGGGACGGCTTCGATGACTATGCTAAGCCAACTTCGGCTACTCCAGCTTGGGATGAATACACTTACGGAACTGAAGTGGGACAAGGCAGCGTGATTTATGGAAATGGTTCTGTACTTAACAGCACTTATGCTGACATCACTGGTGCAAGCATTATTCGTTTCACAGGCACACCAGGACTTCCTCTTCGTGTGATGATGAACCGTCAGGCCGACAACTCCCTCACAGAGAGAAGAGCTGAGATAGGTGAAGACGGTCAGGTAGATTTGGATATCAGCGATCTTCCCTACGTTCATGTCAATGCCATCAAGGTAGCTTGGGGCGACATTGTCGGTGCAGTCGAGAGCATCATCCTTAACCCTAGCGAAGACGAAGAAGAAATTTCCGGTGAGAACTGGACCTTCGATGAGAATCCTGATGACGTCATCACCGTGACTACTCAGGGATACCAGCGCAATATTCCAGAAGGCAGCGACCAGATAACCGGCCTTCAGCCTGTGACTGGCTGGACACCAGGTGAGCAGGATCAGTCAGATCCTGGCTTCTCCGCTGGTATCTTCAAATACGGTTCAGAAAACTTG
>CAMOTI010000120.1 GCA_946625675.1 uncultured Prevotellaceae bacterium
GCTACGTTTCCTCCATTGTTGCCTACGTCCGCCCTTTTTATCTCAAAAATGCCGTTGTTGTTGACAATCAGCTTGAAGGTCATACTCTTCTTATCGTTTGCCGACAAAGACTCATAGTTGTCCTCAAATCTGTAGTTGGCGTCGCCGGCATCGACATTTCTTAAACAATAGCCGTTATAGTTTTGGAGCAAGAATGCGGAATAAGGATTCACGCCAGCTGCTGCCACGCTGACCAACTGCCACTGAGCCCACACCAGGTTTGGATCGTTCTTGGCGTCCGCTCCGTATTGTTGGTCATGCGTACTGGTGAGGTAACGTCGGTCAGCATCAGCAGCTGAGTTGGCGTTCATATTCTTATATCTGATGGCATACCAGGCATCGGCGTTGTCGGCTTGAAATGCAGGAGCTCCGGCACTGAATAATTCGACACGAGATTCGTTGCTAGTAACCCTGAGTGTCACGATGTTGGTGCTGGTGTTTTGTCCCACCCTCATACTCAAGTCCTGGACGGTGCCGTTAATGACCGGTTTAAGCCATGTCCATGTGTCCGTTCCGCTGGTTTTGTTCGACCAGTCATAAACGAACGTCTGCGCCTCTTCTTTTAATCTAGTCAGCTGCAATGCATCGTTATAGCTGCTTCCGGTGGATCCAGAGTGTTGCTTGATGTACATGCCATTGATGTTCTTGATAATGAAACCGCTCGCGCTTCCAATAAAACACCATTGCATATCAGGTCTGAAAATCGCTGGTTCTGCCGTTGATGCCACATACCATAAATCCCTGTTGCTGGCATAATCGGTGTGAATATAATGGTTTTGAGCAGAGTGAATGAGCATCCACTCCGGATTATCCTCAGTGGAGAAAACGGGTGTGCGGCTGCCGTTGGCAGCCGATGCCGATGCCATCGTCAAGAATAACGCGGCCATTAACAGGATTAAGCGTCTGCTCAGATATGTAAAGATATACTTATTCATATAATCAAATCACATTCTATTTTTTCACAATGAAAACACGGAATCTCAAAACCCGGGACAGAGTCTCCGACAATTTCACTTTGATGGATATGATGACGTAGTTCGTTCCGGTCGTTCCGTCGGACTTCAGTTCGCCTATAATCTCACCGCTTTCGTGCATTTCTGGCGCCAGGGCGTAAATCTCACGTCCTTCCTCACCCAGCTGTATGGTGTATTCCTCGACGATGCTGGTGCGGAAAATCTGGATCCACTCTGTAGTTCCGGTCTCGCGGATGAATGGCTGGATGACGAACGGCCCTCCGGCAAGGAAAGTCGTGACGAAATCGTCGGTCTCAGCGCGGCTCACGGTAGCAGGCAGTCCTCCGATAGGCGGATAGAAGAGGACTCTCAGATAGTATTCGTAGCTACCCAGGTCGACAGGTATCTTCACCCAGTCGTTACGTCGGAGCTCGTTCATGTCGGTGTTGAGGATGAGGTTGTATCGCTGCTCGGTATCTATGTCCCAGCTCCTTTTGGCATAGACCCTTAGCGCATAGCTTTCGGTCACGTTTGCCGCCTTGTTGTCGCTCTCGTTCACGTAGATATAGTGTGAGCCGCTTGTTGCACCCTTGGCGATGACGATGGGGGATGTGGTCAGCGTGTCCTTCACCCGCTCAGTCGTAGTGGAAGCAGGCAGAGAGAACAAGATCTTCTCATTGTTGTCAAGCCTTGGCATGAGGAACACGGGCGAGTTGGATATAGGTTCGATATTGATGCTGTTGACCATCATCTCCTCCTTTGCGCTGTTGAAGAAGGTGAACTCCAGCTTGGCCATGGTTCGGATGACCTCCACAGAGAAATTCTGGTCATCGCCTTCGGTCACGCGTATGGTCTGTCCATCGAGCCGTGAGGTCATCGGGATATTGCCTTTGTAGTTGTTCGGTCTCTGGATGGTCTTGTTGGTGAGGTCGGGCATCTGGCTGCCTTCCGTGATGCCCAGTGCCTGAAACTCGCTGTCCTCTATGTTGGCAAATCCGTAGAGGCGGTAAGTGCCTGGTGTGAGCTGGAATTTCTCGCTATAGGTGTGTATCTCAGCCGGCGACACCGCTCCGCTGCTGACCAGCTTGACCACCTTTCCAGCGTTGTCGGTCACGGCAATCCAGTATTTGTGGATTAATTCCACTTCGGCATCAGGGTCCTTGGGCACACCGTCTGTCACACGTGTTGACACATTTCCGTTTGCCTTTGCCGCCACGATAGAGAGCGTCACGTCCTGAGGTGTCGGCGTGTTTTCGGAAACCTCGTCGTTGTCATTGCAAGACAGGCATATCGCGCTGATGATGCAAACCAGGATGATGTTATGTAGAAGACTTATTTTCAAGATATTATATTGCATTATGATTGATTACAAATAAATGATGCTGGTCTCGTAGTAGTTCCACTTGCGAACGAAAATCTTCAACCTAACGTATTCAGGTCCGTCCGGTTCGGGCTTTTCCTCTCCGATTTTCGTGATGTTGTCGATGGCCACTCTGTAGATGTTGTTGCGCACGATGCCGTATTCCATGATTCCAGTTCCCTGTTCCGGAGAGTTGTTGCCATGGCGAAGCCACACATAGTAGTAGCACACTCCGCCTGTGTATTCCGCGATCGTGCCGAAGTCTTCAGGATGTGCAGCCATGAACGCGTTGGCAGTGGCGATGTTGTCGAAGTAAAGTGCTTCTTGCTCGTCGTCATCCCCTAAGGCCCTCACATACCTGTAGAAGGTTGTGCCTTTCGTGTATGTGGTGCTTTTTGTCAGGGTGTTGGTTGAGGCTTCATAGCCGGAGTATACGGTAGCCGGCACGAAAGTGCCCTTGAGTTCGAGTCCGGTCACAAATTCTTTCTCCGAGATGTCCTTGTCCATCGTGTTTTCGTTCACATAGCCCACCACATAGTAGTTCAGTCGGTCCTTGTCGTCGTAGCTTGTTCCGTTAGTGAATGCGTTGCCCGACCCAGTGTGCACACGATCGGCGTCAGTCATATAAGTGAGTTGCATAGACTCAGCCAGTGTGGAACTTCCGAACCAGCTGGTCAGCAGTGACGTGTTAGTCTGGTTTGATGGAGTTTTGAGGGAGGTAGTCGGCTCAATCACGTAGTTTGTAGGCACTCCAGCAGTGGTAGCAGTCTCGTCGCCAAGATAGGTGACATCACCTCCGACGGTGTTAGCCACCCGTTTGAGCAAATACGACGGTTTTGTCATTCCGTTCACGATCTTGACATGGCTGAGATAGAAACTGCTGCCGTTTTTCGTGGCCAGGTCTTCATTATAAATCGGATATTTATATTCGTTTCCGGAAATAGTGGCTCCGTCCTTGCAGAAATCGACACGTGCCGCCATCCGCTCGATGGACACATGGAGACGTACCGGGTCGAACTGGCTTCCAGTTCCGGTGATGTATTGTCCGTCGTTTTCGTTCGACATCACAAACCGGCTGTATTTGTCGAATGAGCTGTAGGGCGTCCATGTCTGTTCGGGTATGTAGTCGCGCACCTGTCCTAAGAGTGCAAACTTCTTGGAGAGGTCACCTGCGTTGGCCACGACAATGAACCTGAGTTTGTCGGGACTGATGATGTCTTCCCCTTTGGCATAACGAACAGTGATGGTGAAGTCGTAGGAGACAACGTCCTTTCCGTTCACAGTCTCGTTGGCCATTGTCGCTGCAGCCACGTCGCCGCTGCTGAAATACTTGGAACCGATGATAGGCACGTTGTCTCCGTCGTTAACGTCGCTGTTGGTGATGACGAACACCGTGAAGTCGTGTAATCTGTTTTCTTGTTCAGCCGCATATCTCCAGCCGTCGCCTTCCTCTCCGCCTGTGGGGTTGGAGCGTGTAGCCGGCGTGCTGCTCTGTCTGTCAATCTCAAGTGAGACAAACAAATTGCCGACATAGTCGTCTATGTCTTTCGTCTCGCCATTGTCGGAGTCGCTGCATCCCGTGAATATCAGGACACTGGCAAGAAGCAAGAATATAATATGTCGGCAGTTAAGCATTCTATTTTTATAATTATTAGATTTCAGTCTTTATATCGTATTGTTAGATTTCGGTGTTTTGGAATCTCATGCTCCATGGAAGTGAATGGATGGAAAGGCTGGCCTCCCTCCATTTTCCGCCCACGAGGATGAAATGCAGGTTGTAGTCGTAAGCTCGGTCGAGGAATCCCTGATAGGTGTATACCACTTTTTCGAAGGCTCCACGTCCTTGTGCCAGGATTTCCGGCAGGTTGATGGTTGCCACGTTTTCTCCGTCCTCACGTCGTGTGATGTAAAGCATGGCAGGCTTGATGGTGCTGCTACCAGAACGCATCATCAGGCGGTTGAAGTCGATGTCGGCATGTGCTGTCTCTTCTACGTTTTCAGCACCTTCCGGCCGTGTGTCGCTGCCCTCGCCCGTGTCACCGTTATAATAGGTGTTCCATCGTGCGAATGGCGTGTATGTGATGTCGGGCTGTCCCTCCGTCTCGACGGAGTTGTCCCAGAGAATCCGTCCGTTGCGGTCTTCTATCCTGATGTCGAAATCTTCGATGTCGCAGTTCGACGGATCGTCGCTTTGGTAAATGGAGAGGTGCAGGCGTTTTGTGTCGCGCACAAGGCTGACCACACACTCCGTCATGGTGTATTCCTTCACGGTCACGGTCTCTGCGAGCACTTGCTCTTCGGTGGCTCGTGTGACCGGATTTTTCGTGTATTGTGCTGAGCGGAGCGTTCCGTGCCACAGCGTGTCGAGCTGCTGGCTGATGTCAGCTGCCGGTTTTCCGGAAGACTTGTCAGTCAGCGTGACCATGAGGTTATTCATGGGGCTGGACTCTCCTTCTCTGATATATCTTATGCCACCCAGCTGGCTGATATCCTTGTAAGGGCGCTGGTTGGCCAGTGCCAGCAGGCGATATTCCCCTGGCTGCAGTCCTTCCACCCTCATTCGGTATCCCTCTTGTTTCAGGGGTTGTGAACCAGCGGTGTTGTCCTCTGTTTGTGTACGCACAAGATTTCCTGCCTCGTCATACACATAGAGCGTGACGCTGCCCACATGGTCTGGGAACATGTCGGCCTGCTCTATGTTGTAGTCGTAAACAAAACGTATGCTCAGCCCTTGCGGACAGTCTTCCAGGCTGTCGGACATCAAGGAGCAAGATACGAGTCCTATTGAAACAATCCCTATAAGGGCTATATGGCGTAAAAACTGCATTGAGTCTGAATTATTATAATGTAAAAGTTGTGATCGAGTAAGTAAAGGATGGCACCGGGCGGACGTACTCATGCCCGATGCCATGATTGTTTTATCGAAAGATTAGAGAATTACACGCTGAGTGCGTACAGCCCAAGGAAGAATGTGAATCTTCACGCTGATGTATTTCTCGAGCTCATCGTCAGGTGTTCCGTCCGGAGTACGTGGAACAGGGTCACCGATTTCACGTACTCCGTCAACCTTGATGTCATACCAGTTGTTACGCAGCACGCCGTAGCGTCCGAGGAAGTTCTGCTCCTGCTCAGCAACCGAGTAGTCGGTTGAAGTTCCTGCGTTGTTCCACTTCTGGTAAACATACTCAACGCTGTTGATGTCGTGTATGTTGGCAAACCAAGGAGTCTCACAACCGGTTTCACCCTCAGCAGTAGTGGTACCGCCAGCGCCGAAGTGCTTGATGCGTACGTCGTAGTAAGAAAGACCACCCTTGTAGTACTTGATGGTGACAGCCTTGTTGAGACTCTGAACGTCCAAAGCCTCTGCCAAAGAAGGAGTGAAAGTCAAACCCTCTGCAGGTGCGATGCTTGCGATGGTTGCAACACCGGTGGTTTCGTTCTGAGTCATCTTGAAGACGATGTTGTCCTTCTTTGTCGGATTAGGCTCACCTTCAACGCCGGTGATGAAATCCTGAACCTCCTGATTGTTAGCCAAGTAAACATCGAGGAAATAATCCTTGATGGTCTGTGCGTTGCCAGTGTAGCCGTCGTCCTTTGAAAGCTGGAGGATATTGCTTCTTCCATAGTTGTCGATGATGTAGAAGTCGTTGCCATCATTGAATTTCAGGGAGATACCTACATAAGTAGTGTTCTGGAACGACTGGTGAGCCACGTCCAAGGTGTTTTCTGTGGTGTAGGCGTTCTGACCGCTTGTGAAAGTGTAGTTGCCAGCAGCAATACCCGGATTGTCGAAAATCGTAGAGAAGTCAACGATGTCGGTGTCATAGTTAGGGTCTACGCCCCAGTAAGTACGAACAGCCTCAGCGTGCTCTGCATCGTTGGCGAGAGTTGCACCACTGGCGAAACGCTTGATGGTAGCAGCCAGAGGAGTTCCCTCCGCATAACCTGTGGTCTGTCCAGCATAGAGAGCGAGCCAACGTTTTTCGAACTGCTTCGTGTTGTAGAACGTCTTGTTGGTGTTTCCGAGCTGCCAAGCGAAGTCAGTGAAAGTGACGTCGTTGTGTCCCTGCAGAGCAGTCTGGTCAGTAGTGACCGTAACCTTCACAGCAACGCGCTCCACGTCGATATGTCCAGCAGGATTGTCCTCAGCCTGTGTAGCCGTAGGATAGATCTTTGTCATGTCGAGCGTTGCGAGAGTGTAAGGAGTTCCCTGCTCAGGAGTAGACCCCTCGAGACCACCAATCTTCGTTGTGAGAGCCGCGTTGGTCATCATGAAGAGTCTTCCTCTTCCATTGTTGATTACGCTTGCAGGCAATGTGTATTTAGAGAAGTCTCCAAAAGTGGTGGCTGTGGAGATGGCCTGGTTTCCCTCACTCGTAGTGAAAGTGAAAGTAGACGGGTCGCTTGCATTGTAGCCGGAGATCACTCCGTTAGGATTGAGAATCACGTAGGCATAGAGTTTGTCCTGTGTGATGTACTGACCGTCAATCTTAGTTGTCACCTGAGATTCGGTTGTAATCTGGTCAGAAGAGTGCTTGCTGAACGGATTGGTCTGAAGCGGATAGATTCCACAGAATGTGGCACTTGCCTCAGCGCCGTTTGCAGCACCGTTGAAGAGAAGAAGATAAGCATCTCCGACAGCATATTCGTCAGTGGTGCCATCATCGAAAGTGTCGTTCGCACGGGTTCCTGCGGAAGTAGTTGTCGGCAGGGTGATACCAACGGAGATATATCCGTTGCCCTCAGCATCGAAGGATTTAGGCTGAACCTCCACAATGCTGTTGCTACTGTCCGAGCATGCAGCCAGCGCTACCAGTGAGGCTGCAAAGAAAGAATACTTAAACAGTTTCATCATAAGAGAGTAATTTAAAAGATTAATATTAGTTGAATTTAGTTATCGCCAATTATAGTGTTGACTGTCAATTATCATTCACTGACAAATTCCTCAAGTTCTTCCACCTGATAGACTGCCTGCGGAATATCCCCTTCCTTGGCAATCTTCATCAGCTTGATGGCCTCAGCATATTTTCCCTGCATCTTCTTTGCCGCGCCTAACAGGTATGCCTCCTGGGGAGATGTGGGCTGTGCTGGAAGGATTTTCTCAGCCCGGTCGAAGTCCTTGTTCCTGACAGCCGCCTGTGCCGCCATGAGTCTTGCGCGCTCGTTGTCCGGGTTGAGCTCGTATGCCTTATAGAGTATCTCCCGTCCCTTGTCCGTGTCAATGCCGTAGTGGGTGGCGAGGGTGGCAAACTCTGCCACGCTCAAGTCCTGGGGGCTGCTCTCGTAAATAGTCATACTCTGCTCAAGGCTGTACGGCTTGATGGAGTATACGATGACGTAGTCGGAGTGTCGCAGATAAGGATACACTTCCTGATGCAGTTGCTTATAGCGCTCAGGATATTGCTTCATGATGGCGTCGTTCTTCTTGTCCGGCTCCATCGGTGAGTCGATAAGTGCGAGGATGCCCCCTCTCTCAGGCATGTCGGTGGTCTTTTCCACGTAAGCACGCAGGCCGGCCCAGTCCTCAGGTGTGGAGGTGGAACCGATGACGCCGGGCTGGAAGTGGTACAGGCTCTGGATATGGTTGCGCAATGTTGCCGCACGGTTTTCCGCCAGCCATGCGTTGTGGCTGTAAGTGCCTTCAGGAGAAGCATATCCGTGGATGGTGACGGTGTCGATGTTCACATCCTGCTTTCCCTTGACCTCGTCGATTGTGGCCAGGATTTTCTTAAGTTCCTCCGGGTTGTTATGATAGTCGGGCCTCAGTCGGATGCTGTCGAGCTCAAAGTCGATAAACGCACGCCCCTCAATCCTGCGGATTTTGCTGTAGTCGTCAGTGAGGAGCGGGATTTCGATCCTTGACGGCATGGTCGGCACAGGCTCATGGGTGAGAATAGGAGTCTCAGCCAGGTTGGACAGGTCTCCACACCCACACAGGTCTTCCTCAATCACCAATTTGTATCTGTTCATCCACGGCTCCCGCTTGACGCTTGACGTGTATGGCTCGGTCTGAGGCTTTTTGTTATGCCGTTTCACATGACGTGCGCCAGCATATTCCTTGGTTGCCAGTCCTCTCTGATAGAGCACATATTGTGCATGGCTGTCGATGACGATAGGTTCGAAAGCAGCTTTCCGCTCTCCGGAAACGTCGGTGAGTACAGGAAGTAGCACGACAGACTTGTCCGGTCCGAGTTTGAGGTCGTCCAGTTTGACATCCATGCTGAGCAGCATCTGGTCGCCCTGCCTTGTCACCGTCGCGTTTGCCACGCGGGTCTTTTGGTCGCTCATCACCTGCGCCACGGATTGCAGCGTAGAAAGCATCAGCAGACATACTGTAATATATATGGTCTTGGTCTTCATCATTTCTTATATTAATGAATAGGTGTATGAATTCTACAAATTGTAAATGAGGTTGATCGCCACTTTCGTGGGGCCAACATAGTGATAGTCGCCGTTGTCGATTTCGGTGCCGCACTTCTCGCAAGGGAACTTCTTATACTTAAGATAGTCGTACCCCACTCCGATGACGGCTTCCATACTGAAATGTTTGCTCACCGGCCACTGGTAGCCGTAAACGAAACCGCCTCCCACATACCATCCTTCATAACGGTTGTTGTGCAGACATGGAGCGATGCCGAACGGGAACTCCACATTTCCCGCGTTAAACTCACCTCCCATAAGATGGCCACCGATGAAATGTCCGTTGAACGGCTGACAGAACCAGTAGCGCATCTCAGGCTGTACTAACCAGTGACGCCACTTTTTGTTGTCCTCAAACTGCCAGGGATTCAGTCCGAAAGTAGCGTCGAACGTCCATTTGCGGGCCACCTTCGTCTCGAACCCAATGTTGGGAGTGAGACTTGCATCGTAGAGCAAGTTGTTTTTCAGAGAAATCTGTGCATGCGAGGTGACAACCCCACAAAGCAGAAATCCTATGGATAGAAATATCCTGCCGATGTCACGTTTGATTTGCATTATGAATGTATGTTATAGTTTTTTTATTAATTAAGAAATCTTTTGCGTCATCATTCTCCTAATTAGCATAAAGTCTAAAGTTCGTCTTCAAATTCATTCCCTTGGTCGTCATTTACTGTTTCATAAAAATAAGCTTAGGTCTTCCCCATACATAATTGTTCAGCGATATATTTGGGACATTTATCCGAATCCGTTTCTATGAAAGAATATTCGCGTTCTTACCCCTTGATCAATATAAAATTGACCTGATGACTTAAATTTTGTCAAAAATAAATATTTTTGATGGATTACAAAAAAATATCAGCCCTTCCTTTGTGTTAATTAACAAAATTTAACACTTTATTTTTAAAAAAAGAAAATTGCACAATCTGTCTGTCATTTTGTTGGGAAAAGTATTCATTTAGTAAATATTAAGTGAAAAGTGAAAAGTAAAAAGTAAAAAGTGAAAAGTAAAAAATGAAAAGTGAAAAGTGAAAAGTGAAAAGTTTAGTTACTCTGGTGATGGAAATTCGGTGATGAGGGGGAAATAGGCTGGCTCGGTTTTATGAAGACGAGAAGACGGGAAGA
>CAMOTI010000121.1 GCA_946625675.1 uncultured Prevotellaceae bacterium
ATGAGCTATGCCACCAGCGACGAGAACATCGTCGAGGCGATGCGACGCATCAAGGAGGTACTCGCCAAGTTGTCATAAAATCCGAATTCATCGGAAACTTTCAAACAAGAGGATATGTTTAATAAAGACATATCCTCTTTTTTTCGACTTTTTCTTTGGTGTGTGCATTTTTTTTCCTAATTTTGTGAAAACTATGCCCAAGTGAGCACAACAGACCAAACGGAATCGCTTTTAACTAACAAAAACTGTACTATATGCAAAAGAAAACCATTACTTTAATCATGATGCTGCTGATGAGTCTCGCCACGACGGCACAGACCGACGTCAGCCAGTATTTTTTTGAAAACTACGGATTTGACACCAATTTCGACTATGCCGCTTCCAGCACGAATAATGTGACTCAGGAAATCAAGGCCATTGACGGCTGGACACAGGACTTCACGATGAACTACACCATCACCGGAGTCTACGAGTTCGGATTCAAAGGCGTGTTCAACAGCGGAAGCGTGCCGGCTGCAGGTTATGACGGCGAGGCCGGCGGCGGACTGGCACTCTCCACGGGCTGGGGGGAGGAAATGAAATACTACCAGACGGTCACCCTGCCAGCTGGCGAGTACACAGTCAACGTGCCGACTTACAATGGCTTTACAGCAACTGCAGGAACGTCCCTGCTGGCTTGGATTCCCTCTTCTGGTACAACCGTGAAATCGAAGGTAAGCAGCTATCCTTCGTCGAAATGGACACTCGACCAGATCACATTTACCCTTGACAAGACCACAACCGGAAAAATCCAGATTGGCTACAAGGCATTGGCTGGAACTGGGTCAGGCAGCTCCGCAAACCTGGTGATTGACTATGTGCAAATACAGGCTGCAAACATAAACTTGCTTCCCACAATCGAGTATGCCAACAACTACTATGGTGACGGAAGCGGAAACGGGGCGGAGGCTTTGAAGGCCGCTATCGATCATGCTCAGGCCGTGGCTGATGACGAGTCGGCAGACATTCTTACACTGGTTCAAGAGGACAAGGCACTCCAACAAGCCGTTTTGGATTACAGAAAGTCCAATGCCAGCGAGGAAAACCCGCTTGACTGCACCGACCTGATTGTCAACCCGGACTTCGAAGACAGCACAAACGGATGGGCTGTCGGAGGCTTGACAACACAGACCAACACCTCGTTCAAGAAGAAACACGGAACAACCTATCTGGAGAAATGGACAACCAGCGGAAGCGTGGGAGACGGATTCGTCAGCCAGAGAATCACCCTTCCAAACGGAAAATACAAGCTTGTGGTTGCAGCTCAGAACTACACACAGAGCAACACGTCGAAGAAAAACACCGGAGCTTACATTTTTGCCGGCGATATGCAGACACCCGTCTATACCCCCGATGACTACACCGTCAGCTTCAACAATATAGCGGATTTTGTGGAAATCGGATTCAAGGCAGATGATGCCACCGGTAACTGGATTTGCACCGACAACTTCCGCCTTTATCAGGTGGGCTATATGACTGATGAGGAAGTGCTCGCAGAGCTGAGCCGCCTCAACGATGTGGCGAAAGAACTGGTTTCTTCGCATATCTCTGACGATGCACGCGAAAGTCTCCAGATAGATATCGCGGAGGTGGAGAAGGTGCTGAACGGCGAGAATGAGCTTGACCCGCTGCTGGCCTATGCCATTCAGACTGTGATTGAGCAGGCAAGGTTCTCAAAGTCCAAATACGACACACTTCAGTCTTCTATCGACAAGGCTTTGCAGGCCTACGACGAGACCAAAGAGGGTGCAGCCGACTTTATGACTGTCATCAAAGGTGCTGAGGAGCAGATGAACAACGGCACGCTCAGCGATAAGGACTTTGCCGATGAGATAGAAGCCTTGGAGTCAGCAGAGCTGCTTTTCCATGTGGCTAACGGATCAGGCACGGCACCCAAAGTCACCACCTACACCGACTTTATGATTCCGGCTGCCCACGGCGGCCTCATCCGTGCCACTTTCGGCAGCGGAAGCTTTAAAGAACGCGGCATCTGCTGGAGCACGGAGAAAGAACCGACCATAGCCGACCACCGTGAGACCGACTACTACAGCCAGAAGGGCATGCTCTTCCACGTGAAAGGTATGGAGCCGGCATCCGTCTATTATGCCCGCGCCTATGCTATCACCAACACCTATGCCGTGGGCTACGGCGACGTGATCAAGGTGGTGACCCTCCCGAAGGGCTCCTGTGTAGGCACCTGGGACAACGGCGCTCCCGACGAGGCGGCCAACAACCGCTGCCGCACCGCCATCCAGGAGACCATGGACTACCTGAACGAATGGACCGCCATCAAGGGCTTCACGCTCAGCGGACATTATGGCGCACAGACACCGACTGCCGACTGCAGCTATGGCGGCTACATGCGCATCGGGCCGAACGCCGGCAACCAGGCCATCGGTACCGTCATCCACGAGACCGGCCATGGAGTAGGCGTGGGAACCCACTGGCGCTGGTACAACTGCTCGGACACACGCGCTAACACCACCTACGGCAAATGGAAGGGAAGCTGGGCGAACAAGACCCTCCATTTCCTTGAGAACACTACCGACGAGGCGGTGTTCATGACCGGCGACGGTGTACACGGATGGGGAACCGGCCCTGGCATCAGCTACGACTGGTTTGTGAACGGCGCGGACAAGGACAAGCACACACCCGCACAGTATATCGGAGGATGCGCGCTTCTCTACTCACTCTATGTCGACGGACTCTGCCCGACCTCAGGCTATTCCAACGGCGTTCCCGGCTACACATTCAACTTCGACGACGAAGAGCAGTACTGCATCATGTGTGAGGACGCTGAGCGAGGACTTGGAGAAGGATTCGTCTATCAGCGTGCTGCCACAGCAGCCGGATGGAAGAAGGTGGCCAACAGGGAGGCACTCTCCGACTCCTTGCGATGGATTCTGGAATATGTTCCTCTGCAAGGCTATTACCGCTTCAAGAATGTGGCCACGGGTAAGTACATCACCCATTCCGCCACTGGCTCGAACATGTCGATGAAAGGCACGCAGAAACCAGGCTCCACCGAGAATTTCCAGCTCATGCCAGGCCGCAACGACATCACCTTCACCATCAACGGCACGAAACTCACACTGCCAAGCTACTGGTTCACCTGGCACGACAGCGCCGACAAGTCCATGCAGCTCAACGCGCTCGTCGAGCGGACCGGCTACGGCACGGCTGCCATCACCAACTTCGACTACAGCGACAAGGGAGGCACCAAGCAGCGTTACGTCATCATTCCGGCATCGCAGGTGGAGGAGCTCTTGCCCCAGGCCGTGACGAAAAAGAAGGGCGACGTGAATCTTGACGGCAAGGTGGACATCTCCGACATCGTGGCCATCATCAACCAGATAGCCGGTACGGCGACTTATGAGAATGCCGATGTCAACGAAGACGAGAAAGTGGACATCTCCGACATCGTGGCAGTGATCAACATCATCGCAGCCGGTGAGTAAGTCTTGTCTTTGAGGCTTCGCAAGCACAACTGATTATGCGAATAGCTCTTTGCATACTGATATGCCTGACAACAGGGAGGGCTGCACGTGCCCAGCATTTCGACATCGTGACGGTACACGACAGCCTCTCCCTGCTCACTCTCTCCTCAGCAGAACAGACCGACACGCTTGAACTCCCATACCAAGTCTACCGATTCTGCACGTCCGACCTCAACGGCGACGGAAAGGAGGAGGCGCTCGTCGGAGTGGTCAAGCCAACGCGCTTTTTCGCTCAAGCCGACCGCCGCCTCTTCATCCTCAAGAACTATGATGGACATATCCGCACCCTTTGGCGGGGATCCCGCATCGGCAGGCGACTCATCGACTTCAGGGCCAAAGGCATGAAAATCCGGTGCCTCATGCAGATGAGCGGCGAGCGGTATGCCGTAGGGGATTTTTCCCTTGCCCGTTTCGGGCTCCGGTTCGAGAAGTTCATCATCGAGGATGCATCAGAGGAGGAAGGGCGAAGAGCATTTGAAGAACAGGACGAGGATTTCTAGATATTCTAGATTCTCTAGACATTCTAGAAACTCTATATATTCTAGACATTCTAGATTTTCTAGATCAAACCATATAATAATAACAAACCTTTAAAACCAACAACTGCTTATGAAACGAATTTTTGTTGTTTTAAGTTTAGTTCTTTTCTCTGTGGCAGCTTTTGCCCAGCAGAAGAAGAGCGTGATCCTGCCAGGCAAGGGCAACATTGACGTGGAGAAACTCAATGGCAAGGTGAACTCCAATATGGATATCTCCAACCTGTCGCTCAGTGAGCTCCGCGTGCTGCGCAACGCCATGTCCGCACGCCACGGCTATCTCTTCATGAGCGCCGAGCTGCGCTCGCTTTTTGAGCAGACCTCATGGTACTGGGACAAGATGTATGCCCATCTGGAGAAAGAATACGCGGCCGGAGGCGAGAACGGCCGGAAGGAGATTCCGGTGAAACTCACTCCCGATGAAATCAAGCTCGTCAACCGCATCAAGGCTCGTGAGGCAGAGCTGCTCAAGCAGAACTTCAAGGTGGCAGCCGGACAGAAAGTGAATACCGACAATATTGTCAACGACTATCAGATGGAGTTCTTCGCCAAAAGCTTGATGTCCAAACTCGGTCAGAACGGCTTCGCCATCGTGCAGGATAAATACGACCAGCTGTTTCAAATTTACGAGAACAACGACTACCATGACTTCCCGAGTTTCATCACCACAGACCTCTATCTGCAGGCCTTCCATATCTACTTCGACTCTCTGCTCAGGCTGGCAGAGGAGAGCGACCTGAGCGACCGACTGCTTGGCTTCTGTGAGGCGATGAAGCAGCTGTTCATACAGGAGACGGCCGAGAATACAGATCCGCAGGTGCAGGAGCTGGCGAAATGGAACGCCGCCTATTTCGCCGTGGCGGTGTCGCTGCTCACCGACAAGCCTGTGTCGGGCATTGATCCGGCATATATGGAGAATGCTAAACTGGAGGTGGAAAATGTGAAGGCTGAAGAGCAGAACTTCTCAGAATTCCTTGGGTATACGAAAGTGAAATTCATGTATAACTTATTCCGCCCGCGCGGACATTACACCCGCAACGATCAGCTCAAACGCTATTTCCGCTCCATGATGTGGGTGCAGACCGTTCCATTTGGTACGGACAAACCTGAGCAGCTGCAGCGTGCAGCCCTCATTGCCGAGTTGATGGACAAGAAGGGGATGAACGGTGAGTACAACCGCCTGGTCGATCCCATCACGTTCCTGATGGGCGAGCCGGACAACGTGAGCCTGCTGCAGGTACAGAACCTGATGAAGCAGAACGGGTTGACAGTGAAGACTTTGCTTACGGACCAGACGAAGTATGATACCTTCCGCAAGCAGGTGGAAGAACTGGCAGAAAAGCAGACGCGAATCAAGCCCAAGTTCCTCCGCTCGAGCGAGCACAAGCTGAACCTCATGCCGCAGCGGTATTTCCCTGATGCTGAGGTGTTGCAGGAGATGGTTGACGTGGAAAACAAAGTCACAAAGCGGGATGCGTCGAAAGGGCTTGACTACTTTGCCGCCATGGGCAATCCGGCAGCGGAGAAAATCCTCATCGACGAGCTGAAGGAAGCGCAGCGGTGGGATCAGTTCACCCCGAACCTGAACCGCATGAAAGGGCGCATGGCTACCATAGACAGGAATGCGACGGTGTCCAACAAGTGGGTGAGCACACTGATGGAGATGACGAAGGGCGACAGCCGCTACCCTTATTTCATGCAGGGTTTGGCTTGGGACAAGAAGAACCTGAATGCCGCACTTGCCTCTTGGGCGGAGCTGAAGCATGACGCCATCCTCTACGGCAAGCAGCCCATCATGGCAGAGTGCGGTGGCGGAGAAGTTCCGGAGCCGATCGTGAAGGGCTATGTCGAGCCGAACGTGAAGTTCTGGAAGAAGGCCTGCGACCTTATGAAGGAAACGTCCGCCACGTTCAAACGGTTCGGTATCGAGAACGAGCAGATAGAGGACATCACTGAGGAGATGCTGGAATATGGCCAGTTCTTCCTGAATGTCAGTGAGAAGGAGCTGAAAGGCACGAAACTCACCAACGAGGAATACAACCAGATTGAGGTGACGGGCGCTAACTTCGAGTACCTCACGCTCAACATGCTCAATCTTAACAACGAAAATCCTGTGGAAGCATGGGACTATGTGGAAGGGGCTGACAAGAAGGTGGCACTCGTGGCGGATGTCCTCACGTCCAACGGCGACAATAACCCGAATCCTTCCGTGCTTTATGAGGCGGTCGGACCGGCCTACGAGATTTACGTTGTCGTGGAGATCGATGGCATGCTTTTCCTCACCCGTGGAGGCGTGTTCTCTTACCGTGAGTTCAAGCGTGATGTCAACGACCCTCGACTGACAGACGAGGAATGGCAGAAAGACCTGGAGGAAATGCCTAACGAAGGAGCTCCGGTATGGATGAATGACCTCGTGATTCCGAATGACGATATGCCACAGGACAATGAACGTGTCTTCTACAGTTCGGGATGCTGATTTTTAGTTTAAAGATTAAGGTTTAAAGTTTAAAGAGCCATGCGGCAAGTGTGACTTTTTAAGTTGACAAGAATAAACATTGACAAGTGGAAAGGATGGGAGTGGACAGAATAAATAAAATTGATGCATTCCGCAGAATAAAAGATTGTTGTGCAGCTGCATCAGCTCCCAAATGCAAAAGTAAATACACGATTCACTTTTCGCTGTTCACTATTCACTTTTTATTTCTATTTGCCCTGCCGGCTTTTTCTCAACAAGAGGAGAAAGAGCTGGCAGTGGCTTTCACTGGCGATATTCTGCTCGACCGTGGCGTCCGTCTTCAAATCGAGGAGCGTGGCATAGAGAGCCTGTTCTCTTCAGGCATGGACTCGCTGCTGCAGTCGATGGACTATGTGGTTGGAAATCTGGAATGTCCGGCCACCAAGGTGAAATCCCCGGTTTTCAAACGTTTCGTCTTCCGTGGCGAGCCAGAGTGGCTTGATGCGCTTCACCGGCATGGGTTCACCCATCTCAATCTGGCTAACAACCATACAGTGGACCAGGGTAGGAGAGGACTGATGAGCACGGTGGCGAACGTCAGAAAAGCGGGTATGACTCCGTTCGGAGCAGATTCCACGCTTGCGGCAGCCACTCAACCGGTGCTGCTTTCAAATACTCCCCGTAAGGTGTTTCTGCTTTCGTCCGTCCAGATGCCGCTCGAACATTTTCCTTTCCTGACCGACCGCCCCATGCCTTCAGTGTTGTCGGTTGACTCACTCATCTCCAGAATCCGTAACCTCAAATCTGAGCATCCGGGTTGCTGTGTCATTGTGTCCCTGCATTGGGGCAGGGAGCATACCTTGCAGCCGACACTCAATCAGCGGCATGATGCCCATCGCCTGGCAGCTGCGGGGGCTGACGCGCTGGTGTGCCATCACCCCCACACATTGCAGACTGTGGAACACTACCACGGTGTGCCGATTTACTATTCCATCGGCAACTACATTTTCGACCTGACCTCCGACATCAACCGGCGGGGCGCTGTTGTGATTCTGCGTATCGGCAGGGATTCTGTCGATGCCACTTCTTTTCCTTACACCCTTCAGCGCTGCACCCCGATTCTGGACTCCCCTGTCAGGTAGTTCTCTCCATTCTCGTTCCTACATGAGATAGTTGAGCACAGCCTCCCAGTCAGGAAACTTGTCCGATCCGAAGTGAATCCATTCTCCTGTGAACTCGCTGGTGCCGTTCTTGCCCCGGTCGTCGATGAGATAGTCGCCTATGCAGAGGTCCTTGCGGTGGGTGATGATGATGCGTTTGTAGAACACTTCAGGCAGGTAGCGCTTCACCCACAATAGCTTGTCGCTCCATGCCGACGGGTTGTTCCATGGGGCGGTTGAGAGGATGAATAGGTCGTACTTCTCTTTCAACTTGTGGATGGCCTCGATGGCTCCTGGTACGGGGACCATCTTGGAGAACAGCCCGGGAATCTCATCGATGTGTCCCTCGTAAGCTTTCTTCAGTTCATCACTGACATTGGCCAGTCCAGAGGGAAAGTCCACGAGGACGTTGTCCATGTCCACGAACACACGTTTCTTTTGTGTGCTTTCCTGCTCACACTTGTCGCAAAGATTGTTTTGATGGTTAGATTGCATAAGAAAATAGAGTTAAATGATGAATCTGCTACAAAGATAACGGTTTTGTGCGCAGAAGAATTGCGCAGATCCAATTATTTTATGTCTTCAGACCTCCGGACTTTTCTTGTGCTTCGTTTTTCTTGTGTACACGTTCTTCGACTTGTGTGCCCGGTCGTGGCTGTGGAATCCTGGTCCGAGCAGCTCCATCTCGGCTTCGCGGCTGCCTTTTCGCATGGCTTTAAGCGTGTCGAGGGTGGTGATTCTAAGGGTTTTGTTTTTCTTTTTCTTCATATTCTCCGTTTTGTTGTAGTTTTGTGGAATGTGCTGCTTTTACACATCCAAATTCCCGAATTTGGAAAAAAGATGAGATAAATATGCTCTCTTTATGTGTTATTATGTTTTCAAAAAGCGGTGCAAAGTTACAAATAAATATATGAATAATGCAAATTTTATGCCGAAATAAATGAAATCTGTTTTTTTTGTTGCTGTTTTTTCGTATCTTCGCAGAAAATAGATTAGTCAAAATTTTTTCAAAATAAAAAAACTATTGATTATGAATAGAGTACTCACCTTTTTATTGATATTGGTGATGTGGAGCCTGACAGTCCAGGCACAGGACATCACGCCTGAGGCGGCCAAAGAGAAAGCCGCAGCTTTCCTCCACTCCAGAATTAATGGCAGTGGCGGTCCGCATAAGATTTCTGGACGCATTGACACTGAAAAGATGAGCGTGGAGGACGCCAGCGCGTCCATATATGCCGTGAATACGGGCAACGACGCGTTCGTCCTGGTGGCAAAGAGCAGTGCCGTGGACGACGTGCTGGGCTATTGCGACGAAGGCGCTTTCTGCCCTGAAGACGTGCCTGACAACTTCCGCGCCATGCTCCACGATATGGAGCAGGAATTGGAGATTTTGGCCTCGCTCGACGACCCAAAGGCAGCCCTTGCCATCCGCAAGGCCTCCCGCAAGGCCGTCTCTCCCATGATAAAGAGCAAGTGGAACCAGGGTGAGGTGAGCACCACCGGCAACGCCTACAACTGCCAGTGCCCCATATACACCTATTCCAACGGAGCAAAGTATTACTGCTACACCGGCTGCGTGGCCACCGCCATGGCGCAGTATATGTACTTCTACAAATATCCGAAGACCACGAAGAAGACCATCCCCGGCTATACGTCGAACAACAGCATCGGCTATCTGTCGTCGCTGGAGGTGACCACGTTCGACTGGGGCAACATGCAAGACGAGTACCTCGGCACAGACTTGTCGAACACATCGTCCTACCGTGCCATGCCTATCGCCAAACTGATGAAATATTGTGGATACGCTTCGCAAATGAGTTATGGCACGGGCAGTTCCCTGTCGTCAAGCTACCATATGTACAACTCCATGATTGAGTACTTCGGATATAACCCCAACGCCTATCTGGCCGACCGCATGGATTATACCATCGAGGAATGGTATGACTTGATCTACAACGAGCTGGCTGCCGGACGTCCGGTGCTCTACGGCGGTTCGTCCACCAGCAGTGGTCATCAGTTCATCCTCGACGGCATCGACAGCAGCGGTAAATACCACGTGAACTGGGGATGGGGCGGCCGGTATGACGGCTATTACCTCATCAACGTGCTCAATCCCCACACCACCACCTCGGCCGGATCGAGCAAGACGCCTGACGGCTATACCATCGACCAACAGGCCGTCATCGGCATGCAGCCTACGAAGACCGCCGTGCTGACTGGTCCGACTGCTCAAAGCTGTCAGTACAGCAGCTCGCGCCTTTCCTTTACTTTCTTCAACAAGACAGCCACGACGCTCACGTTCTATTACGGCATCGGCGTTATCAGCGACGGAAATGTGACAAAGACACTGGTGAAAACCAGCTCCGCTTCCAGTTTCGACCCGCATAAAGGGATGGAACACAGTATCACAAGCAGCATGCTTGCCTCTTATCTCACTGCCGGCACGCACAAAGTCGCCCTCGTCTACAGTCTCGACGGAAAGACGTGGAAACCCTGTCCGGGAAGCGGTGTCTATTATGCCAACGTGACGGTGACCAACAACCAGGTTACATCGTGTGTTCCTTATCCGATTGATGGCAACTTGTCGGCATTCACTGTGAAACTGACCGGCAACGGCTACGTGAACGTGCCGCAGGAAGTGGAGGTGTCCATTATGAACAACGACAACAAAACGGGGTTCAACGGAATCGTGAGCATGTTTGTGAATGGATCCCAGACCACCAATGCCGGACTCTATCTCGCTCCCAGCACCTACGACAAGGCATATTTCTATTTCACGCCTACCACGACCGGCACACAAACCCTCACGTTCTGGGTGGTTGAGCCGTACACAAATACGATGCTGTATCAAATCAAGGGCAACCGTACTGTGCAGATAACGGAAGGACCGAACGGTGAGGTTGAAGGCACGCTGATGTCGCCAGAGGCCAAGACCGTCGGCGGAAAGAACTATGTGTATGACACCGTGACGACGCTCGAGGCGGACATTTACAACAACACACGAAGCACGGCGAGTGGCTATTTCATAATCAAGCGGGATGACTCTCCTGCTTATGTCTATTGGAACACGTCCGTCAATTCATACGTCCATAAAATCATGACCTACCACGTGGAAGATTTGGTGAAAGGGCGCACCTACACATACAGCCTCTATTATAACCCGACTGAGCTGAATGTCAATACCGCCCGCAAGCTTGGCTCCTACACCTTCACCGTGACAGATGCGACAAAAGCGGGCGACGTGAACGAGGACGGCAAGGTGGACATCAGCGACATTGTCGCCATCATCAACCAAATAGCCAAGACGGCCAGCTATAAGAACGCTGACGTGAATTCCGACAAGAAAGTGGACATCAGCGATATCGTGGCGGTAATCAATATCATCGCCGGAAGTGGAAATTCTGGCAATACGGACTGGAGACAGCCCACCTTGTAATCTTGCCTGTGTAGGCCGCTCCATCGGTCTCGCAGATTACTGGAATGTGTAAAAAAGTTACTAAAATTCAGCATATCCGTACAAAATATCAATTATTTTGGTGGATTTGCTGAATTTTTGATATAATTATGACTCTTTTAGCTTAAAAAATGTTAACTTTGCAAAATAATCGAAAGAAGAGTCGATTATATTTTCTCAAATAAATAACAAACTATTAAAAACAATGAAAAAGCAAACAACGAAATGGCGTACACTGGCCGTGCTGATGGCCGTGTTCAGCAGCGTGGCTGC
>CAMOTI010000122.1 GCA_946625675.1 uncultured Prevotellaceae bacterium
CTTACTTTTCTAAAAAAGAATCCGCAACACCTATTTATCGGCATTGCGGAAGACTTTTGATGTTCATTTGATTTTTAGCGGACAGTAATAGATGTAAATCGACTGATGATGAAATGAAGCACCATCAAATATATTGCCATCCGAACATCAATGACAAGAATACAATATTATCTTCCAAAAGATATCATTTCAAAACAGAATCTCTAAATAACAGAAAGGAGGGTGTGCCAATATTTTGACACACCCTCTCATCCATTTAGCAATTAATTAGTTAGTGATCAGTCTCATATGTCAGAGACCGAGATATTTCTGTCGGCTGGAGATTAGTTGTTCTCAGCTTTGCTTTCGTTAAGAGCCTTCAGCTTCTCCTTCACCTCTTTGAGTTCTGCCTTGAGCTTCTCCACCTTGCGGTTGAGTTCCTCCACGAGTGCGTTTCCATCCTTTGACTTGGAAGAGAACGAGAGGAATCCAAGGTTGTTCTCGTAGGTCTTGATCTCGTTGGTGAGAATGTCGCGCTGACGCAAGAGCTTGTCTCTGAGTCGACCGCCTCCGTCACCGCCTTCGCGAATCTCGCTCTTGAACCTGCTGATTCTTCTCTTCGACGCCGACTCGCTGAGGGCACCATAGAGACGGTCCATCTGTGCACGGAATGCCTTGTAGATGGACTCCTTGTGCTTGAACGGAACGAATCCGATGTTGTTCCAGTCTTCCTGCGCCTGACGGAGTTTCGGGCGGAAGTCACCCTCCTCGGTCTCCGGGTCGATGGCCGCCAGCAAGTCAATGATGGCCTGCTTCTTGGCGAGGTTTTCCTCCTGCTCCCCGTAGACAGCAGAGTTGGCCTCTTTCTTGGCAGCGAAGAAAGCGTCGCAAGCTGCGTTGAAGCGCTTCCAGATTTCGTCGCTGTACTTCTTAGGCACGGTTCCGATTTCCTTCCATCGTTTCTGCAGAGCGATGATGGCGTCGGTGGTCTTCTTCCAGTCTGTGCTGTCCTTGAGTGCCTCGGCCTGCTCGCAGAGTTCGAGCTTGAGCTGGTAGTTGGCGTTGAGGCTTTCGTGTACGCTCTTGATGAATTCCGACTTGCGGTTGAAGAAGTGGTCGCAAGCAGCGCGGAAGCGCTCGAAAATCTTCTGGTTCATCTTCTGCGGTGCGAATCCGATGGTTTTCCACTCCTGCTGGAGAGCAATCACCTCATCGGTCTTCTGATTCCATTCAGCGAAAGTCTTGAGCGCGTCGATGTCGATAGCCTCAATCTGGACGCATATATCGGTCTTTTTCTCGAGATTCTGGTTTTCCTGCTCTTTGCGGGCCTCGAAGAATTCCTGATGCTTCTTGTTGACAACGGTTGAAGCCGCCTTGAAGCGGTTCCAGAGTTCTTCACGAAGTTCTTTCTCTACGGGTCCGATCTCCCTGTACTCCTGATGCAGTCTCTGTAGTTCGCGTGCAGCCGCCACGATGTCTTCCATGTCGGCAAGTGCCTCCGCCTTCTCGCAGAGAGCGGTCTTGAGCTCGAGGTTCTTCTTGAAGTCGTAAGCCCTGAGCTCGTTGTTCATCTTGAGCGTGTCGTAGAACTGCTCTACATAGTGCTGGTAGGTCTTCCAGAGGTCTGTAGCCTTTTCCTGCGGAACGAGTTTGATTTCGTTCCACTGCTGCTGCAGCTCCTTGAAGTCGTTGTAGACCCTGTTCACCTCGTCGGGCTTTTCAAGAATAGCCTTGATTTTTTCGATGATTTCGAGTTTCTTGGCATAGTTGGCCTCACGCTCTTCCTTCTCTGCCTCGGCACTTGCTGCGCGCTTGGCGTTGATGACGGCGATGAGTTCCTTAAGCACCGCCTCGTCGTTGTCGACCGTAGGTCGGAAATCATCCGGGTTACCCCCCTCTTCTATAAATTTGGCATATTCTGCCTCGCTGTTCTGCTTGTGTATCTTGTAGAACTGCGCCTTGAGATAGTCACGCTCCTGACGTGACACCTCCTCATCACCCTCAGCCAGTTCTTTCAGTCTTGCAATAACCTCCTCTTTGGTTTCGTACACGATGGAGAGTTTTTCGTCCACCTCCTCAGGCATTTCCACTTCGGCAGGAGTTTCGTCTGCGGGAGTTTCGTCTGTGGCAGGCGTTTCGTCTGCGGCAGGTGCTGGTTCCGAAGCAGCAGTCTCCTCAGATGCTGGTGTCTCGGGCTCTACATTCTCCACAGGTGTGTCGGCCACCTCTTCTACAATCTCATTAACAACGTTTTCCGTTGTGTTTTCCTCAGCGGCTTGTGGAGCCGCCTCCGTTGGGTTCTGTTCAGATGGGAGCTGAATGTTCTCTCCATCAACTTTCTCGATGTCAGTCATTGCAAACTGGATTTAGTTAAAAGAATGAATGGATTTAGATAGAAATCCACACGTAAGAATAAAATTCACACAGTGCAAAATAGTTAAAAATGCACAAAATCATGCAAACTTACTGATTTTTTTTGAATAATCGGTTATTTTTTGTAAAAAAAAATGTTTTTTTTTATAAAAAGAGGAAGAAGGAGAGTGAAATAAGTGAAAAGTGAATAGTGAAAAGTGAATAGTGTAGTTAGTCTGGTGAATGGGAATTAAACGACGATAAAAAAATAAAAAAACGTTTTGTCTTGGGCTTCGCCCTGCGCCGTTGATGCCGTGACAGCTGTCCGCAAACAAGTTTGCTTCCAGCTGACACGGCATCAACGACGGCACTTCGTGCTGACAAAACTCAATAAAAAATCCTCCACTTCGTTACGGAGAAAAAACGCACTTCGTGCTCAATAAAAAGCCATGCGGACGGTTATCGTTTAACGTTTTCATTTTTTCAGCCGTCTTCGGGCATCTGATAATTTGAGGTTTATTGACATGATTTTCGGCTGCGCTCAACAAAGCTCAAGCGAGCTTGGCTTTGTATTCGCTTGCACGAAAATTGAGATTTGAGGTTTCGCTTCGCAGGATTCTGTCACGACTCGGAAATGCTCAAGCAAGCTTGACATTTCGCTCGCTGCTCCAGAATCTTCGCCATGCGGACGGTTATCGTTTAACGTTTTCATTTTTTCAGCCGTCTTCGGGCATCGAGCCCTCGACGGCTGGCGCGGGCGAGACACCCACGCCCCCAGCCAAGACGGAGACGTCCATGCCCCCAGTGTGACGAGATGGATATGCAAACTGGCAAAAATTAGGCGGCACGCCGGATAATGACGTGCCGCCCAAATGATATAATTGTATGATTAGAAAAATTTGTCTGTTATGACATGGTTTGGGCCGATGATGGTATTGCCGGACGTTGATGTTATTGACCGGCGATGATGTTGATGACCGCCACGATGTCGGAGATGTCGACGGTGGTGTCGTCATTGACGTCGGCCGTCTTGTTGTCTTCGCCCGATGCGATGACGTTGATGATGGCCACGATGTCGGAGATGTCGACCGTACCGTCACGGTTGACGTCACCCGGCTTCTCACCTCCAACAACGGTGAGCGTTCCGTTGACATAAACGAACTCGTAGTTCGGTGCCACGGCACCCGACGGGATGATGTCGTATTCCCCACCCGGACTCTGCGGCGTGGCCTCACACGAGATGACCACAGGAGTGGTGATCACATCCACGTTCTCCCTGTTCTTCCATCCACGATAGGAAACGGTGAACTCGGGATTTTCCTCGCCGTAGTTTCTGGTGAACGACTTGGCCGTGACTGTGATGGTGGCCGGATTGATGACGAGCACGCCGTCCTCGCATACGAGGTTAGGCGACGTGATGCTGCCCGGTTTGCAGTAGAGCGGATATTCACCTACCGGTGTGGCCAGCTCTGTTTCGTTCGTGATTTCGGGTTCTCCGTTGACCGGCGCGCCCTCCACCTCGAAGTCGAACGACGACTTGTTGACACCATAAGTCCTGGATGCCTCCGCGGGCCGAACCACCGGCGTTCCGGTGAACGGCAATACGGTGCATTTTCCCCAGGTCTCGTCCTGCTGGTAAGCCTCTACGAGGCTGTCGGGCACGAAAATGGTGACGTTCTTGGAAACTGCACAGTTCGTCGCCTCCACCACCTGCGGAGCGAGCAGCGCCATATACCTGAGCGCGCTACATCCGGTGAATGCCTTCTCACCGATTTTGGTGACCTTCTCCGGAATATAGAGCGAGAAGAGAGAAGAGGATCCGCGGAACGCCTCATCCGGTATTTCGGTGAGAGAAGTGAAGTACCTGAGTTCCTCCAGACTCTTGATTGCCGATATGCTTTTGAACCGCGCACCGAGGTAGGTGACCGCCGCCGCCTCTTCGAATGACAGCTCCCCGTCGTCGTCGTCATCCCAGTTGTTTGTGGATATGGTCTTCGCCCTGGAGTCTGCAAACTCGATGTATCCCAGCTTGCGCTTGAGTGACTCGATGGCCTCATTGATTTGCTCGAGCGAGCTGTTGAAGTCGTCGTAGACCGCCTGTTCGTCCGCCTTGTCGATGGCTTTGGCCTCAGCCTTCTGCAAGAGTCGCTTGAGGACAGTGAGCTGAGCGTCGAACTCGTCGGCCGCCGTCTTGTCGTCCTTGAGGATGAACGCCCACTTCACTTCGTCCGCGTCGTCGCTGGCCGGGAAGTCCCAGTAAGCACCGTATGTGCCGTAGGTGTGCTCAGACGCATGAGAGGTGTTGACACCGAGCAGGTCGCCCGCACCCTCAGCCCCCGCCGGTACGGCAAGCGTGAATACGTTGTCGCCGATTTCCGTCAGTTGCCAGTATGCCTTCTCCGAGAGAGTTCCGTCGACGAAGCAAGCTTTGACTCCTTCGCCCACTTTCGAGTCGCCGCTCGTACGGAAGAGGATTTTTCCTTCCTTTCCCGTAGCGTCGGAATAGAGGTAGTACTGTCCCTCCGGCATTGCCGTGGTTCGCTTGAGCTGGTATACCATACCCTCCGCCGCCACGACGGCCTGAGTGCCCCATGCCTCTCCACGGTTCATATATCGCTGTTCTCCGAGATTGAATACATACCCCTGCACGTCGGTCTCTACAGGCGCGAACTGCGGCAGCGTCTTGCTTCTCATCTCGATGATATTACCAAATTCCTTCCACTGCGGTGCTTGCGCATAGAGTTCTTTCGATCCCTGCGGGACGATGAGCGTGGCGTTCTTCACGTCGACATTCTCGAATACGTTCTCACCCATGTCGATCTTAGCCGGGTCGGGCGTGGCGATGCTAACCGTCTTGAGCGCCTTGCAGTCTCCGAACGTCCGCTCTCCGATGGTGGTGAGGTTAGGCAGGTCGATGCTCTCAAGTTTACTGCAATATCTGAACGCCCAGTAGTAGATGGTGTTGATATGCTTCGGCAGATAGATTTTCTCCAGCTGGGAACATTCTTGGAATGAGTTTCCGTAGAGCGTGGTGACGCCAGTGAAATACTCGAGGTCCTCGAGGTTTTTCACATCCGTAGCATAGAAGTAGGAATTGAAATAAGCCACCTTCGACGCCTCAGAGAAAGTGATTTCCCCGTTTCCGTCCGCATCCCAGTAGCTGACCGCGATTTCCCGCAGGATCTCGTCCTTGAAGTTGATGAATCCCAGCTTTCTCCTGAGTTTCTTCTCCGCTTCCTTCATCTGCTGCACCGTGCTGTTGATGTCGTCGTAGACCATCTCCTCCTCCTCGCAGTCCACCTTACGCGTCTTGGCGAGCGCCAGGAGATTGCCCAGGACCGTACCCTCCTTGAACTTGTCGGCATCCTCCTCGTTATACTCGACGAAGCGCCATTGACAGTTGGCAGCATAGTCGTCGTAGACGATGTCGTTGTAGACACCGTATGTTGGGCTTGCCGCGTTGCTCTTGTGTGATGTGAGGGTTCCCCAGAATTTTCCAGCGGTGTAGCCCGTCAGGCCCGCCGGTACCTGGAAGGTGTAGACCTTGTCGTCCACCTTCTGTATGTTCCACCAAGAAGACTTGTCGTTGATGTGAGAGTCGTCGCCGTCGACGAAAGCCGCGCGTACACCCGTTCCAACATTGCTGTCGTTCATGGTTCTGAAGAGGATATGTCCGTCTTTTCCTGTGTCCTCAGAATAGAGGTAATACTGTCCCTCGGGCATGGCAGTTGTCCGCTTGAGCATAAACCGCATGGGCTCGTTTGCCACGATGGCCTGAGTGCCCCACGCCTCGCCTTTGGAGAGATAGCGTCCCGTTCCCTCATTATAAATATACACCAGCTTGTCGGTGACGAGTTCGCAGAAACTGCCCCCCGCGAGGTTGCGCTCCTGTTTGAAGTTTCCAAACTCCTTCCATTGGTCTGCGTTGCGGTAGAAGTCCTCCGTTCCCTGGACTGTGATGAGCGTGGCGTTTTCGAGGTTGATGTTGGCAAAGACCTCTTCGCCCATCTGAATTTTTGCCGGTTCGATGACGTCGACCGTGAAAGTCGTGAGTTTTGAGCATCCGTCGAACGCCTTGGTTCCTATCCTCCTGACATTGACCGGAACGGTGAACTCCGTGAAGGCAGCGCATCCGGCGAAGGTGTTATCGTTGATGGCGGTCACGGCCTCCGGCACAGCAAATTCCGGAAGCATACGGCATCCGTTGAATGCCCCTGCTCCGATTTCCTTGATGTTGTTGAAGAACTTGAAGGTCTTCAGTTTAGAGCATCCGCTGAACGCCTCTTCGCCAATGGTCTCGACGGCCTTAGGCAGCGTGATGGCAGTGAGCAGTGAGTTGCCCGAGAATGCGCCGTCTGCGATGGTCTTGAGGCCTGTGAAATAATACAGTTCGTCGAAGGTGTTGAACCGCTGCCCCTTGAAGACCTCACCCAGGTCGGTGACAGCCGCCGCCTCTCCATAAGTGAAGACCCCGTCACCGTTGGTGTCGAAGTTGGCGATGCAGAGTTTTTTGACTGTGGCGTTTGCGATAGAGAGCGCTTTCTGGTCGTAGTTGTCGGGCAGCGCACCGATGACAGCTCCCAGTCCCTCGCTGTATCCGTCGCCCGATCCGCCGATTCCCTGGGAGCTTGGGTTGAGGCTGTTCATGAGGAAGTGTCCGTCGCTCTGTCCACCCCATCCCCAGTTGATGTGGTAGCAGCGGTTGCCGTCGTATCCGTCGCAGACGAAAGCGTGTCCCGCCTCGGAGTTGTATCCGCTGAGGAGCACGACACGTCCCTCCCGCAGTTCGTTATAGATGAGCTCATCCCATCCCTCGTCGGTGTAGTTAGCCTTGTAGACATAGCGTGCCGTGCTGTATCCGAAGTACTTGTTCATACCCTCGGAGCACATCTCGGTGTGCGCGCCCGACGAGCTGCTAGTGTAGTCCATCTCCACCGCCACACCGCAATAGAGCATGAGTTGCGCCACTGCCGTCTGCTGGACGCCCGACGCGCTGCCGCCGTAGCTTCCCAGCATGTTTTTCCAGTCGATAGGTGCCCCTTTGCTGATTCCCGGCACGACCAGTTTCTCGGTCCATGTGGTGTATCCCGGAATGTCGGCCTGCGTCTCCTCCACCGACTTCTCGTGCTGATAGTAGAGCACCTGTGCGAAAGCCGTAGCGACACATCCCGTGACAGAACGCGACCCGTTGTGCAGCGGTGTCAGGTTGTTGTAAGGCCATCCCTGGTTCCATTTGGTGGTGAGCATCTCCGGAATTGCCGCGTGCGTGTTGATTTTGCGGGGTCCCTCCGCCTTTCCCGTCTGGAAGTCCTCGATATACTGGGCGTAGGCGTCGAGCCAGCTGCGCATGTTGTCAGGAATCTGCTCGTAGTCGAACTCCCCGTTGTCGGTGTAGCCCAACACGCCCTCGATCTCATCGTCGCCCGGTACAATGACATATCCCTCGCTCTCGCCCCGGTTGAAGACATAGTAGGTCTGCGTGTTTTCACTTACGGCATTGAGCTTACGCCTTGCCAGTTTTTTTGAGTTGGTGATTGGCTTGAGTTTCCGGCTTCCCTTGCACTTAGCGAGATATGCCTCCGCCTTTTGTTTTGCCTGTTCCCTCGTGATAGGGTCAGCATGCATCATCGCCGGCAAAAGCAAGAATGCCAGCGAAAGCAAAAAAGAGTACGTTTTCGTCATTATTGTTAGTTAATAGTGTGATGGTGTATAAAAAATGAATAATTTTTCAAAGTTAATGAAAAAAAAGATAGGTTGCAAATAAAAAAGAGAAAAACTTGTTTTTGTAATCGTTCAGTCAGTAAATTGAAACAGAAAAACAAGGAAAAACCAAATACTTTTCCAAGAAAGTCATTATTTTTCGCCCCCACTTTGGGATTATCAGAATTTATATGTAAATTTGCAATGAGAGAATAAAAACAAACTAAAAAACATAATTGATTATGAACAACTTCACAAAAAAAATGCAAGGCAACCGCCACTCCCGTCTGATGGCATTGACAGCCTGTATGGTATTCCTTTCGTTTGAGGTGAACATCCGCGCTCAAGTGCCAATCGCACTCTATAATGAAGAAAACCAGACCTTAACTTTCAGTGTGGTGAAGAACATGGAGGCCGAGAAATATGCCACAATGGAAAAATATGAAGGTTGTTTCTGGCAGGGCGAGGATGTCGTGAACGTTTCCAATACCCCTGGATGGTGGGAATTCAGAGACAATATCAAGACAGTCGTTATCAGCCGGACTTTCTCCCAATGCAAACCGAAAAGCACCTTGCGCTGGTTTATGAGCTTCGTCAATCTTGAAACCATCAAAGGTTTAGAGTACTTAGACACAAGTGAGGTGACAAACATGGAATCCATGTTTGATTACTGCAGCTCCCTTAAAGAAATCGACGTGTCGGGATTCAACACCTCCAAGGTGACCAATATGATTGAGATGTTTCAGCATTGCGAATCACTCCTGGATCTCAACTTGTCGGGTTTCGACACCTCTAATGTAACTCATATGTCCTGGATGTTTAATGGATGCTATAAGATTCCATACATAGACGTATCGAATTTCAACACCTCCAAGCTTGAATATTGTCCGCAGATGTTCAGGGATTGCTATTTCCTTAAAACACTCGACCTGACGAATTTCAGCACCAGCAACCTGATATGCTGCAATTTCATGTTTATGGGGTGCATTGAGCTCCATACCATCTATTGTAACGACACTTGGACATTACCAGACGACATGTCTGAACACATGTTTAATGCAAACCATAAATTGTCAGGAGCGGTCTCCTACAATGTTGACAATACCAATACCTGCAAGTATGCCAACCCCGACACCGGCTACTTCACCAGGAAAGGTGTCGAAGGCGACGTAAACAAAGACGGCAAAGTCGATATTTCCGACATAGTGAAAGTCATCAACATCATAGCAAAGCAATAATCCCCATAAAACAAACACTGACTAACGCATGAAAAAAACTACCCTATTCTTATCGGCATTACTGCTGTCGGTTCCATCCACGATATTCAGCCAGTCCAATCCCTGGGACGACATTCCCCAGGAAGCAAAACCCTACACCCGTTGGTGGTGGCTGGGCAGTGCCGTTGACGAGAAGGGACTGGACTATAACCTTGGCGAATATGCCAAAGCCGGCATCGGCGGAGTTGAAATCACGCCGATTTATGGTGTTGTTGGCAACGAACAAAACGAGAAGCCCTTTCTTGGTGCGGAATGGATGTCGATGCTGCGCCACACAATAGAGAAAGGAGGGAAACTGGGTATAGAGACGAACATGGCTACTGGCACCGGCTGGCCGTTCGGCGGTCCCGACGTTCCCCTTCGCCAGGCCGCTTGCAAGGCGATCATCCAACAATACGACCTGAGTGAAGGCGAGCAGACCGTTGACATCACGTGCACCGACAAGAAGCAGAAGGAGCGCCCGTCGGTGGGCTGCGTGATGTGCTTCGAGGAGGGTCAGACACCGCTGGACCTGACCAACCAAGCCGTGAAAGACGGCAAGACGCTACGCGTGGATGTCCCTGCCAGCGCACAAGGTAAGAGCCGCAAGCTGATCGTGCTTTATGTAGGCAGGACGCAGCAGGCAGTGAAGCGTGCCGCCCCTGGCGGTGAAGGCTACGTGATTGACCACTTCGACCGCGAGGCAGTGAGAAGCTATCTCGCCGGCTTTGACACCGCCTTCCTCCGCTACCACACCCCCTACCCCCACACCTTCTTCAACGACTCGTATGAGGTTTACGGCGCGGACTGGACCCCCACCCTGTTTGATGAGTTCGCCGCCCGCCGCGGCTACCGCCTTCAGGACAAGCTCGACCTGTTCGTTCAGGACAACAGCGTACGCAGCGACGAGGCGAAGCGCGTGATGAGCGACTACCGCGAGACCTTGAGCGACCTTTTGCTGGAGAACTTCACGGAGCAGTGGACCAGCTGGGCCCACAAAAACGGATCCATCACGCGGAACCAGGCCCACGGCAGCCCCGCGAACCTGATTGACCTTTATGCCGCCGTCGACATCCCCGAGTGCGAAGGCTTCGGCCTGTCGGAGTTCGGCATCAAAGGGCTTCGTAAAGACCCTGGGTTCACGAAGAAGAACGACTCCGAGATCTCGATGCTGAAATATGCGTCGAGCGGTGCCCATATCTCCGGGAAGAAATACACGTCGAGCGAGACCTTCACCTGGCTGACCGAGCATTTCCGTACGTCGCTGAGCCAGTGCAAGCCCGACCTGGACCTGATGTTCCTGTCCGGCATCAACCACGTGTTCTTCCACGGCTCGTGCTATTCGCCCGAAGATGCAGAATGGCCCGGGTGGCGCTTTTATGCCTCGATTGACATGACTCCTGCAAATCCGCAGTGGAATGCGATGCCAGCTTTCTCAGCGTATATCCAGCGCTGCCAGTCGTTCCTACAGTGGGGTTCGCCCGACAACGACTTCCTCGTCTATCTGCCGTTCCACGACATGATCTACGACCAGCCCGGCACGGTTGCCCAGTTCGCCATCCACGATATGGGTAAGCGCGCACCGAAGTTCGTGAAGACCATCCAGACGATCATCCAGAGCGGCTATGACGTGGACTACATCAGTGACCGCTACATCAACAGCGCGAGCAGCGACGGTCAGAAGCTGTCGCTGAAATCAGGCGTGAGCTACGACGCCATCCTGATTCCCGACGTGCGGTTCATGCCCCTTCAGACGCTGGAGCACCTCCTGACACTGGCTCAGGGCGGCAGCAAGGTGGTGTTCGTCCGCTCCTATCCGGAGAGTGTTCCCGGTATCGGTCGTCAGCTGAAAGGCGAACAGGCAGATTTCGACCGCGTGCTTACGGCTTTGAAAGGCTGCAGCGTGCTGGCGAAGGACTACGACGAGGCGCTGCGCGCCTGCGGCGGCCGCAAGGAGACGATGCGCAACGAGCTGGGCGTGAGCTGCATCCGCCGCAGCAATTCCGACGGCTATCATTATTTCATCTCGAACCTTCAGGGAAAGGACGTGGACGCCATGATTCCGCTGGGAGTTGACTTCGGTGCTGCTGTGATTTACAATCCTCTGACCGGTGAGATTGGTAAGGCCCAGACCGATGGCAGGAAAGTTCGTCTGCAGCTGGCCTCCGGCGAGAGTCTGATTCTTCGCACTTATACGGACGCTAATGCATTGCCTTCCGGTTCTTGCGATGAGGATGGTATCAACGGGAAGTCCTACACCTACTACGAGAGTTCCACAGGAAGAATACCCCTGAAAGGATGGAGCCTGACCTTTCCTGAGGCCGCCCCGAAGTCCATCAGCAAGCGCTTCAAGCTGGACGAAGCCAAGGCCTGGACCACCCTGGGCGATGCCGACCTGAACGAGACGATGGCGACCGGCCTTTACAGCACGACGGTGAAGGTGAAGAAGCAGGACGGGAAACGGTATGTGCTCGCACTGGGCGATGTCCGCGAGTCCGCCCGCGTGGTGGTGAACGGCGAGGATTGCGGCACGCTGTTCAGCGTTCCGTTCAAAGTAGACATCACGAAAGCGCTGAAGAAAGGGAAGAACACGATAGAACTGTACGTGACGAACCTTCCCGCCAACCGCATTGCGAAGATGGACCGGGACGGTAAGGAATGGCGAATCTTCAAGGAGATCAACGTTGTGGACCTGAACTACAAGAAGAACAAGTACGACACATGGGAAGTGGTGGCTTCAGGCCTGAACACGAATCCGGAGATTTTTGTCTTTTGAGGTATTTACGGATTTCGAGGGTTTGGGATTTCGAGACTTCGAGGATTCTAAATGAAAGATTGATAATCGCCGATGAGATGGATTATCATAATGGGGTTGCTGCTCATGTCGGAGCTGCTGAAAGGCCAAGAGTCAGCAGGGAGCGTAGACACTTTGCAGACGTCTGCTTTTGAGCCCCGCGATTGGGGAAGTGCCGTCATTCCTTTGGCTCAGGGTTTGGCAGTGACAGCAGGCAGTAGCCGTTTCAGGGAGCGAGAGGCAGTCTTTTCCCGCCACGGCTCACCGTTGTGGGAGTATGGCCCCGGAGTGGCTCCGTTGGCCACCACGTGGGTGCTGAAATCCGCTGGCGTTGAGAGCCGCAGTACGACGAGGCGGATGGCCTTGGCTCAGCTGACAGGACTGGGCTTACAGACGGGACTGAGCCAACTGCTGAAACACACCGTATGTGAGGTCCGTCCCGACGGCAGTGATGACGAGAGCTTTCCCTCCGGACATTCATCCTTAGCATTTTTCTGTGCCACAGTGCTTGACTATGAATATGGTCATCATAGTCCTTGGATCAGCGTTGGCGGCTACAGCCTGGCGGTTCTGACGCAGTTCCGCAGGATTCACCATAACCGCCATTACGTGAATGACGTGGTGACGGGTGCAGGCATCGGCATCCTTTCCGCCCACCTGGGCTATTTCATCACAGACCGGTTGTTTCGTGTTCGCGGGGAGAGACAGGCAACGATGTGCTGTGGCGACAGCCAGTTTCTTGCGAAATACGACCACCGCCCCACTTCATTGTCGTTGAGCTCGGGCTTGCTGTACGGCTACAACGGAATACCTCATCATCTTTACGACGTGAGCGAGGATGCCAGGTTATGCCATCTACGCACGACCGTCGGCTATTCCACCTCCCTGACATACGACTATTTTCTCGATTCCCATTGGGCCGTAGAGACGATGGGCATGCTTTCGCAGTATAAGGTTCAGGCGTTGTCAGAAAGGAAGGAAGAGAGAAGTGAGGTCAATGGCAACAACCTCTACCAGTATCACTTGACCCTTGGCGGGCTTTACAGCCTGACGATAGGCCGTCAGAGCCGTCTGGGAGTCCGTGCGTTTGCCGGTGGGCGTTTCTCTCCCGGCGTTGCATTTAAGGGGCCGGACGGAGAGACAGCGGTGCGTCTGAAGAGTCGCAACGACTTTGAGTATGGTTGCGGGTTGAACTATGAGCTGTCAGGTTCATCCCGTTATGTGTCGGGTTTGTCGTGCGACTATATTCATGCGTGCTCGCCATTATTGAGAAGCCGGTGGCAATTGGGAACGTATTGGAGGATAATGTTGTAACGTAGAATGGGGGGAGAGTTATGGGAGAAAGTTACAAGACGCCCCACGGGGCGTCTCTACTTTGGGATGACTTCGAGGGAGAAGATGGCGTCGAGAGTCCAAGTGGCAGCGTCGTTGGTGGCGGTGACAGGAGCCGTGGGGGAGTTGAAGCGGAGGATGTCGCGCCACGCCGCCTGCTTGAGAGAATCGGAACCGAGGAGCCATCCGGCATAGGCCTGGAGGCGGGGAATACGGAAGTGGTTCTTGGAGATGTCGAGCGCTTTCTGCTTGTAGTCGCGGCAGAAAGTAAGCCAAGTCTGGTTCCATTCGGGCAGGTTGGTCATGGGGATCAGCTCGTTGACGATTTCGAATCCGCCCATGATGGGGAGGAGGTGGTTGGTGTTCTGGATGGTGGAGTCGCACTCGTTGGTGATGATGCCGGTGGCAGGGTCGAATCCGAGGGCTTTGGGGCCAGAGAAGATGCCGTGTCGCAGTGCAGCGATGCTCTTCATCCCCGCGAGGATTTTGTCGCGGTACACCGTGTTCTGCGTACGCTCCCACTCCGTCATCCAGTTGGCGGCATACGCCAGCCAGTCGGGTCCGATACGCAGACGTGCCGGCGCAGTGCAAGGATAGAGGTTACGTGGCTGCGCCAGCCGCATGGGGTCGAGATGATAGAGCATCTGGTCTGCATCGCGTACTTCCGTCATGAGGTCGCCCGTCCGTTCGTCGGTTGTGAGGTAATAATAGAATCGGTTCCATGCCGCCTGGCTGATCCGTGCCTCCTTGGCACCACATCCCCAATGCGAGACATTATGACGAGAACCGAGCATGGCGTTTGGTCCGTCGTGATAGACATCCACCTCGGCGGTATGGCGCGACATCGCCTCCGCCATGGTCCAGACGTCCTCACGTCCAGAACGGAGGAAGTTATACCAGAACATCATGTTGGATGCCAGCTCCGTGTTGTCCCACGCATATCCCCCCACGTCGTACATCCACTCCTTTCTGCAGACATCGAACTGATGCATGACGTCGCCGTAGTTCCAGAATCCGTACCATCCATACCGGTCGATGGCATCCTTGTAGAAGTCCATGATGAAGGCGAGCCGTTGCTCCACCTGCGCATATTTCGGGTCGTCGGTCGGCAGGCTCCAGATGCCGAACGCCCTCTTGTCGTGGAGATATCGTGGCGAGCAGACCAGCTGAAGCGGTGCGCAAAAAGCCTCAGCGATGTCGCAGAACGAGGAGTCGTCGGGCGCAGCAGCCACCGGCCTGATAAACGCGACAGAGGTACGTGCGATGCCAAAGGGAGAACTCATTCCCGGCTGCACGTCCTCGTATGCCGCCTCGAGCGTGTGCGGGATGGTGTCGTAGTGGGCGAGGTTCATAGGCTCCGCCTCAGGGCTCCAGAGCCATATAACAGCCTGTGCCCTTTCAGTCCTTGCGTTTCTCACCTCCATCGACGAAGGATAAGCCTGCCAGAAGTCCTTCAATGCCAGGCAGAGCCCCCCGGAGGTGTCGCCCAGGAACATGGCACCGTTGGCCCGTTTTCCCTCTACGGTACCAATCCACGGCGAGTTGTGTGTAGCCGCTTTGCGGATGGAGAAGGCGTTGGGCGAGAGTTGTGACAGGCGGAAGCGGTCCCATGCCGCGAGGCTGGGAATGAGGGACCGCGCCATCGGGTCGAGGCTGTCGGGCTCCGGCACCCGCTGCTGCCTCATCTGCAGGTTTTCCGCCAACTGACGTCCCACGAAGACAGGCCGTCGTGCCGCCAGCGGCTTCACCGGCTCTGTCCATTTTCCGAGTCGCACGTAGCGGTTGTAGAGTTGCTCACGCATAGGCACGTCGAACGCGATTCCGAGCGAGGATATGCGTCGCTGTGCCGAGAGAGAGTCCACGACGAAAGAGTGTACCAGCTTGATGTCGGGCGACTGCTGGTAGAGATATAGGCGTAGGGTGAACGGCAGCATGGACTGGTTGTCGGTCCTGTGTGTGCCTGTGATTTTCAGCACACATGAGGCCTTGCCGCTGCGTTCCAGTTCGACACGTTCCACGTGTCCGGCGCCTTGAATGCGGCGTGTGATGGTGGTGTTAGCGTCGTCGGACATTTCGTCGTAAGAGCAGACAAGCCTTGCGCAGTCCCCCACCCTTTTTCCACCAATCAGGATGCTGTCAATGATGTTGTCGCCATGTTTTGAAAGGAACAGGGCGTAATGGTCCGTATGTACAGTGATGTTTTTGTCAGTTTCAATGATTTGGAGGGCGTTGGCGAATGGGCTGCGTGGGGATTCAGGGGAGACGCTGATGCCATTCGGGGGTGCCACGGTGGCGAATCCTTTCCACTTGACCGATCCGTCGGGCCAGAAAGCGAGGTTCCATTCGTCGTGCAGCAGCTCGTTTCCGTTGCTGTCGGCAAGAGCGAAAGACTGCTGAGGCTGGATTTCGCCGATGTCGAACGGTATTCCGAACGCAGAAGGCATGGGCTGCCTGACGATGGAGTCAGCCCCGATCCATCGGAGTTCAACCGGCTTGCCGACGTCGGAGAGTTGCTTCCACTGGAAATTCCTCAGCTGCATGTGGGAGAGCGTCGTCCGGAATCCGAACCACCCCGTCCTGAGCGGTTGTGGGTCGAGCCATTCGACAAGACATTCGCCGTCGATAAAATACCTGACCCTCCCGGCGATGGATTCCAGGCGTATGTGGTACCAGTGGTTGGGCTTGAGGAGATGGTCGGTGTCAGTGAATTCTTTGATGACCACCGGCCTTAATTTCTCCTGGCTTACAGCACGCGAGTCAGCGTTATATCGCCGGAATCGCGTCGTAGAGTTGTGGTTTCCTCCGAATCCCACGTAATAAAGCTGGAGGGTGTATGAGTTGACGAATTTTCCTGCCCTTTGGTGGATATTGGCGAACACATCGTCGGCCATCGGGTCGGACGCCATCCAGAAGCAGTTGAGGTCGCTGAGACGGCTCCATTCTTCAGTATTGTTGTCGTCGACCACAACTCTGGCGTCGTACTCGATGACGACATCGCCCTTCATCTTCTCTTTATACCAGAGTGTGGTTCCTTTTGGAGATATGATGTCGGCTTCCGTGCCTTCCCATGAGAGTTTAGTCTGCGGGCTTTCGGCCTCGAGTGTCCAGAGTTTTTTTTGCGCCATGGCAGCGATTGCGAGGCATAGCGTCAGCGTTGTCGTCAGTAATCTGCAGTTCATAAGTGTCGGTAGTTCGTGTTTTTGTCAGCGTGGAAGAGGGGATCCGTTCGCTGTATTTATTTGATATGCAAAGATACATTGATTTTCAGAAACAGGCAAGCGATAGGGGAAAAATAAGTTTGAAGTTTGAGGTTTGAAATTTGAGATTTCGCTTCGCAGGATTCAGTCACGACTCGGAAATGCTCAAGCAAGCTTGACATTTCGCTCGCTGCTCCAGAATCTTCGCCATGCGGACGGAAATCGTTGAACGTTTTTAATAATCAAGAATTTGAGAATTAGAGAATTTTTTTGGGGGGGGTGGGCTCGGTGCGTATCAGTGAGGTTGGTGAACAAAGTTCAGATAAGCTTCGCTCCTATAGGGCGTACGAGTCGGGAACGTTTCGGGTATGGGCTCGATGCGGGTGTTTGGGGGTGGGCTCAGTGCGAAGAGGAGATGGTAGGCCTTTGATGGGAACAGAAGAAAAAGTCCTGAAAGTACAGGGGTGAACTTTCAGGACTTTGTGTTTTTGGGGAATGCGGGGCTGGTCAGAACCAAAGTTTGCTCTTGGCCATCCATCCACGGAAATTTCCGTTGCTGTAGTAGATTCGCTGCCATCCTCCGGAACCGTCGCCCGGATAGGTGTAGACAAAACTGCCGTCCTGCACTTTTCCGATGACACGGTAGTTGGTGCCTGGACCACTGCGCAGGTTGGTGTAGCCCCCTTCACGTGCCACCTGCACGGAGATGAGCCCAGCTCCCTGGTCGTACCTTTGCCTGCGGGGCTGCCCCTGCTGCCTGAAGACGACCTTGCTGGCTGCGATGTAGCCGATGATGTAGTCGCCCTCATAGACTTCGTACCATCCAGAGATGTTGTAACCGATCGTGATGGGATTTCCGTCACGTACTTTCTTCACGATGCCGTAGCTGGTTCCTGGACCGGTACGGACGTTGGTGTAGCCCCCTTCCTGCTTGACGAAGGCACGACGCTGCGCGTCGGCAACGACTGCAATGCAGAGGAGCATGATGAGTAAAAGAAATTTTTTCATAAGCGTTGTTGTTTTTGAGAGTTGAGAGTTTAGAGGGGGATTAGTGATTGCAATGGACACCCGACACCGGGGACGTTGGTGAGGCTGATTGATGTTGTGCCACACTGAGAGGGCGCGGGGATGGGTAAAGCTCACTGGATTGGGTGGAGAATATGAGCTCATGGCCATGATGGGTGCAAAGTTAAAGTAATTTTTGCAAAAAACCAAGCCGAATTGACATAAAAAAGGACAAAAAAGACGGAAATCGACTTACAAAAACGGAAAATGTAAGTGAAATTTGGAAATTGTAAGTAAAATGCAAGGGAAAAGTCGTAATTTTGCAGATGATTGTTGTGAGCTTAAAGAATGAAGAATAAAGAATGAAGAATGAAGAGAGGCCGTGCTTCGCCGGCCGAAAGTGCGGAACACAAGGTTCCGCCTACCTCTGGTTAGTTTTTGCAATGGACACCCGACACCGGGAACGTTGATGAGGCTATTTGATGTTGTGCCACACTGAGATGTTGGCTGGGATAAATTGCAGATTTGAGATTTATGCAAAGAAAGATATTATATATACTGATTTTAGTTTTTGGTTTTTTGTCGGTAAAAGGATTGGGCAATTCAGCAGAGCCTGTTTGCGGTGAATGCCCAACGACGAAAGTGGAGGTGGAACGCCTTCCCGACATGCATCATGCCCGGAGCGGCCATATCCTATTGCGCACAGGCGATGAGGTGCTGGCCATCGGTGGGCATACTGACGGTTTTGTTCCGACCAGCACCGCCGAATATTATAAGGACGGCGAGTGGCACGTGCTTGAGACCGTCTACCCCCATGACAACGGCTTCGGGGTGTTGCTGAAATCAGGCAAGGTGCTGATAGGCGGCGGTCACGAGCAGTCGCTGGGCATCGGTCAGACCTTCCCCGTGGAGCTTTACGACCCCCAGACCCACACGTTCAAAGGTTTCAGCTGCCTTGACACGAGACGTGCGCTATGCCGCGCCGTGGAGCTGGACAGCGGCAAGGTTGTGATTGCCGGCAACCATTATAACGACGACTCGTTCGAGCTGTTCGACGGTTCGAAGCTGTTTACGAAAGCCGGTGAGGTTTCGGAAAAACGTTGTGCCCCCTACCTGCTTCGCAGCGGTAAGATGGATGCTGTTGTGTTCGGCAAGCAAGACGAGAAGATGCGAATTACTGAAAGCACCACGCTGGACCGCCTGTCGGGCGGGAGTTGCGAAATCGAGTTATTGAGGGACTGGACGCCGTTCATGTTTGACACACCCGTGTCGAGCGACATCTGCTTCATCGGCGACGAGGCTCGAGGAGACTACCGCTACCTGATAGCCGGCGAGAAGAAAGACGGCAGCCTGGAGGTGGTGTGCGTGGAAGACACGGTGTTCACCCCCATACGCACAGCAACCCCGATACCTTATTCATATGAAGGTGAGCAGATCAAATATCACAGCGCAGCCATCGTGGACCGCACGCATAAATGCTGCTACATGAGAGGCCGGGACGCGAAGAACCGCCTGTACCTACTCTGCCTGTTCTACGATTCACCGGATGCCGCACGGGGCGTGCCTGTCCATCTATACGTGACAGACCCTCTGCCCTACGCAGGCTACCCCACCCCCATCGTCACCGAAAATGGCGACCTGCTGTTTGCCGGCGGCATCACCGACTCGAATTTCAGCCCCTTCAAGTCCACATTCCTGGTAAAGACCGGAGAGCAGGAGTCCTCCGGCCTGAATCTCCTTCCGATATGGCTTACAGCAGGCGTGCTATGCCTCGTCGTTGCCGGGGGCATGATATGGAGACGACGCAGGAGACACACACAAAAGCAGCAAGCAGAAGAGCAGGCGACGGCATTGGCGATGATGGACAATATCACAGAGGAGAATACCGCTGGAGACGAGGGATCCGCCACGGCAGCGGCAGAGCCCCCCAGCGTGGAGACAGACGCCTCCGACCAGTTGCTGTCGCAGATCCGCAGTCTGATGGAAGGACAGCAGCTTTTCCTCAACAACGAACTGAAACTGGCAGACGTGGCCAAGGCATTGGGCACGAACAGCAGCTATGTGTCCAGCTGCATCAGGACGAAACTGGGCAGCTCGTTTTCCCAGTTCGTGAACCGATACAGGGTGGATTATGCGAAACAGCAGATGATTCAGCGTCAAGGCGAGAAGCTCTCGTCGATAGGACTGGAGTCCGGATTCTCCAACGAGACGTCGTTCTTCCGTGCGTTCAAGGCGGTGACAGGTATGACGCCCGGTGAATGGCTGGGAAGTCTGGGGGATAGTTGAAAGTTGAATGTTGAAAGTTGAATGTTGAAAGTTGATTGTTGAAAGAGCCATGCGGATGGGAAGGTATTAAGAAGCCGCAGACAACGGGAAAAGGAAAAAGGAGGCGTAAAGACAGAAACAAGGATAAAACGACTTACAAATACGGAATTTGTAAGTCGTTTTACTGATTTTGTAAGTTGGGGAAAGGGGAATTTGCATATTTTTGCAAACAAAGAAGAGCTTTTGGCAGGAACTGGCAGAGGTGCCTTTTGGCAAAAGACAAAAACGAGGTTATTCATTTTAAATATTAACAAAAAAACTAATGCATCATGAAAAAAATTATGTTCTTTTTGACACTGCTCTGCAGCAGTATGGCGATGAAAGCCCAGAGCGACCAGATGACGGCCATTCTTCAACACGGCGATGAGACCAGCGTGTTCAAAGGCGCATCCGCCTTGATTAACGCCCATGCAGCAGCAGAGGACGGCGACGTGATCACGCTGAGCGACGGCATCTTCACCGCCACCAACATCACGAAGAACGTGTCGATTTACGGCGCGGGGTATGAGACCGACGAGGCGAGCGGTACGACAGCCACGGAGATTGTGGGCGACTGGGCTATAGCCACCGACGGGAACAAGCCGTTGAGTGACATTCATATCGAAGGCATCGGCATCAAAAACAGCCTCTATCCCTGCCGCTACGCATCCGTAGAGCGTTTCACCCTCAACAAATGCCACGTTTATGGCGGCATCGGTCTCAGCAACACCATCACCGGCTTTATCATCAGCCAGTGCATCGTGGATGGTGGCATAGGCGGTGGTAACAACATCGCCAACAACATGCTGGTCAGCAACAGCATCATCAAGCAGATGGACAACTACAACAAAGAGAGCACGATAAAAGTGGACCACTGCCTCGTGCGCGACTTGACAGACGCCGACTACGACAACATCCGCGCCATCTGGACGAACAACGTGTTCACAGGCAGCGGCGGCAGTAGCTATTATAGAAATGTCCGTCAATACAGCAAGGTGAGCTATTGCCTTTGCGTGAAGGACTCCTGGGGAAACAACAGCAGCGTTGACCACATCACGCAAGTGGCCCTTGCAGACTTGTTTGCCGACGGCGAGGACGCGACGTATTCAGCAACGCGTACTTACGAGCTGAAGCAGCCCGAGACATGGATTGGGAGCGACGGCACTCAGATAGGCATCCATGGCGGCAACGGCTTCAGCAAAGTGCCAGCCACGCCAGTTGTGAAGAACCTGAGCGTGGAAGTTGAAGGCATGACGCTGAAGGTGAGCTACGACGCAGTGGTGAGGTGATTATTTAGTTGAAAGTTTAAAGTTGAAAGTTTAAAGTTTAAGGTTGAAAGTTTAAGGTTTTAGTTAGTTTTGCTGACGAAGAGACTATAAGACACACTATGGAGCGTTTGTACCTCATTTTTTTCATTTTCAAAACTTCAGGCTTATGAATTATATCAGATATTTGACATTTCTAATTATTTCGGCTTGCGGACTGCCGGCTTTGGGCCAGAAAAGCATCGCTACAGAGCAGTACTGGCTTGACGGGGATGTCGGCACCACGAAGACGATCAGCAGCGGAGGGATTGCCGACCTGAGCGGTCTGAACATGGGCGTTCACAGCATCACCGTGCGTGTGCAGGACAGCGAGGGGATGTGGAGCAGTCCGACGACGAAGAACTTCATCATCGCAGCAACACCTGCCCAAGCCACGTCAGTCGTCCGTACGGAATACTGGATAGACGGCGACATCGCCGGGCGGAAGGAGCTGGGTGCGTCCGTCGCCACCGTGGACCTGAGCGGGCTGAACATGGGCGTGCACAGCATCACCGTGCGCAGCCAGGACAACGAGGGCATCTGGAGC
>CAMOTI010000123.1 GCA_946625675.1 uncultured Prevotellaceae bacterium
TCCGCCTTCAGCAGCATAAGTTTCGAATATGATGCCAGAGAGAGCACCACATGGAAAGCATTGGGAACAGGACTCTACACAGACAATTTCCTTGCCCCTGGATTCAATTATAATGAATCTCCAACATCAGTAACCTACGAGGTGGAAGTACTGGAAAGCAATGAAAAACCGGGAGTTTACCGTATGAGGAGTCCTTACGGCATCTCACACCCGATGTTTCACCAACAGGGCATCGATAAACTGACAGAAGACATTGAGATTAACGCCACTGACCCAGACGGTGTTATTCTTCCCTACCAACCCACAGGCATAGAGTATTTTTCACATATTGCCTCGTATGGCGGTTATCTATCCAAGACAACCGACATGGAAAAACTGAAGGCTGAGGGATATCTCGGAAAGCTTTCCGATGGCATCATCACTCTTCCCACATTTTATGATGATAAAGGCATCCCCTACCAAGGAATATATGAGTACTACGACAAAATTATCAAAGTAGGATTGGAAGACGGATTCCGCCTGGTTCTGCCAGAGGCCAGGAAGACTGACGTTCCGAAACGTTGGCCATAATACTTCCGCATATGGTCCACTTTCACCTATCGGTTCTGACCAATGGGCGCCTGACGACGTATTCCTGAAAACTCTCCAATAATTTGGTGAATTGAAAAAATATGCGTATTTTTGCCGTCAGAACGCAAAAACCGAAAGTTATGAGTACAAGATGCCATATCAAAGTGATAAAGGACAACCGGACCTGCTATGTCTACCACCACACAGATGGCTACCCCGAGGGTGTCGGGGAGGAACTAAGAGGATATCTCAGGAAATGGTGTGGGTCAAAGGATGAATTCACAGCAGAGGATTTTTGCACCTACTTGGAAAATGAAGACTCTTCTTATTATTTTGAAAATATAGGGCTCCATGGAGATGAAGAATATCTCTATACCGTTGATTTCGACAAAGGAGATTATCTATGCGACAAGATAGGCGGAGGAAATTGTTTTTGTGAGTTTATACCTAAAAAATCAAAAGAGGAATTGATTTATAACGTAGGAACGGACAAAGACGGACGTCACATGGACACGAACGGACCGAGTCAGGAGTTGGAAAGCCTGACAGTAGGAATGGACCTGCAACAAGCCAGGTATCCTCTGGGCAACCAGTCATTTGAGAAGATTATCTCTGACGGTAAATACTATGTGGACAAGACTGCACTGATTTATCTCATGACGCATGCATACAATTACGTTTTCCTGAGCCGCCCCAGGCGGTTTGGCAAGTCGTTGTTATGCTCCACGCTCGCTTCCTATTTCCGGGGTGAGAAGGATTTGTTTCGTGGCTTGGCGATGGAACGTCTGGAGAAGGATTGGAAGCGTTACCCTGTGATTCACTTGAGCCTGGCTTCGGTAAAAGAGACAAATAAAAAGGAAATAGACGAGATTATCAGCAACCGTCTGAAGAGCATCGAAAAAGAATTTGGTTTCCGTCGTGAAAGCAACGGTCATGGAGAGCGTCTTTACAATCTGATTGTGAACTGCTATGAAAAATATGGTGAGAGAGTTGTGGTGATTCTCGATGAGTACGATGCCCCTTTGCTGAACGTGCTCCACAATCCGGAAAGACTGAAAGAAGTTCGTCAGATCATGCGCACCCTTTTCTCCCCGCTGAAGGACTGCGACAGATATCTGAAGTTCCTGTTCATCACGGGCATCACGAAATTCTCCCAGCTGAGCATCTTCAGCGAGATCAACAACCTGAAACCCATCAGCATGCTTCCGGAATACGCCACCCTGTGCGGTTTCACACAGCAGGAACTTGAAACCACATTTGAAGAAGGAATCAACGAGTTGGCACAGAAGAAGGGTCTGACCCGTGAACAGACGCTCGACGAGCTTCGCCATACCTACGACGGCTACCATTTCACAGCTGACTCTCCAGGAGTTTATAATCCCTACAGCATCGTCAACGCCCTTTCTGACAGGGATACAAAGAATTACTGGTTTGCTACCGGCACGCCTTCCTTCCTTGTCCATATGCTCAAACGGTTCAACACAGACTTCTCCCGTGTTGACGGAAGCGAGGCGATGTCGTCAAGCTTTGATGCACCGACCGAGAACATGCACTCCATCCTTCCACTGTTCTACCAAAGTGGTTACCTCACCATCAAAGGTTACAACGAGCGTGCCAGGCTCTACACCCTGGGCTTTCCGAACAAGGAGGTGAAGAACGGCCTGATGGAGAATCTCTACCCTTACTATGTGACATCTGACACTGATCACCGCGACACAAATATCTGGCGCATCAGCGAGGGTTTCCTGAACCACGACCTCGACCAGGTGTTCCAGACGCTCCAGGCCTTCCTCGAGGGCATCCCCTACCAGGACAGCCATTTCGACGAGAACCACTGGACGCAGATGCTCTACGTCGTCTTCTCACTGCTGGGCATCTACACCGAGTCGCAGGTGCGGACAGCCAAGGGTCGCATCGACATCGTGGTGAAGACGGCGGACGACATCTACGTGATGGAAGTGAAGCTGGACCGCCCCGTAAAAGAAGCACTCGAACAGATAGACACGAAGAGTTACCTCATCCCATACACCATCGACGGCCGTCGGCTGACGAAAATCGGAATGACCTTCTCCACCACGGAGCGCAACGTGACGGAATGGGAGGTCTGTTGACTTCAAATCTATGTACACCAAACTGGCCCCATTCTCATTCTATGCACAATCACATCCGCACCATACTGACTGCTGTCATCCTCACACTTCTGACTGCGGCCTTCTCTCATGTTGAGGCACAGACAAGGAATAGCCAATGCCCCACGGTGGAAATCCATGCAGAGCGTCTTCCTGACATGTATATGCCGAGAGCAGGACATGCCATGTTCGTATGCGGAGATGAGGTGGTTGTCGTTGGCGGCCACACCACGGGATTCACGCTGACAAAAACCGCAGAAGTATACTCCGACGGAAAGTGGGAGACGCTTCCTACCGTCTATGTACACGACAACCCCGTGGCCATCCGTCTCAAATCCGGGAAAATCCTGGTGGCAGGAGGACACGAGAAAGACCTGGGCATCGGCCAGACGTTCCCGGCAGAAATCTACGACCCCACCACACGCACATTCGAGGGATTCGGCTGCCTTGACAAGAAACGGGCAATAGCCAATGCCGTAGAACTGGACAACGGAAAGGTCGTCATCTCCGGCAACTGGTATGCAGAAGACGCTATTGAGCTGTTTGACGGAAAAAAAACGTTCTCTTTCCTTAAGCACGTGTCACAGCAACGGTCAGCACCCTATATCCTGCAGACTGCCAAGGACGACGCCATCATATTCAGTGCCCAAGACACCTGCGGACATGTTTTCAGCCACGTCATCGCTGACAGGGTGAAAGGAGAGCCCTTCCATATTCCGTTGATGGACAAGTGGAAACCCCTGTTTATGATGAAACCAATCAACGCCGACGATTTTCTCGTGGGCGACAAAAGCAAAGGCAACTACACTTACATCCTGCCAGTGCAGGACTCCATCGGCCACACTGCGCTCGTCAAGTTTCAAGACGGACAGTTCTCCCTGCTTCCTACCACCCATCCTGCTCCCCAAGCATTCAGAGGCGACACCATACAATATCTCACGTTCATTGCTGACCGTCAGGCAGAGAAAGGATATCTGATGGGGATGGATTCCAAATGCCACTGGTATGCCCTGGCAGTGGACTACCGTCAGGCACTCTCCACCGGCAGCCCGGCCCCTGTCACCCTCTATCACACCCGGCCCCTGACAGGAATTGAGCCCAGTATGATGGCGGTGGAGCTGACCGGCGGCAACATCCTTCTGACCGGCGGTGCCGGCACCACCAACTACAAACCGTTCAGTGCTGTTTACATCATGGAAATGAACGGCAAGGAATCCACAAAAGGCACGGGATGGTCAGTCTGGACCCTCATTCTCTCCACCTTGGGACTCATTCTGTCAGTTTCAGTCGTGTTATGGATGTTGAAAAGGAAGAAACGTGAAGAATATGACGTCTTCACCACCAATAACGACGAAAACAACACAACGGAGCCAAAAGACAGCCCCAACAAGGACAACACGCTTTACGGGCAGATATGCCGTCTGATGGAGTCCGAACGTCCGTACCTCAACCCCAATTTCAAGCTGTCGGACTTGGCAGCACTCCTGAACACCAACAGCAAATACGTGTCGGAGTGTATAAGGAGAAGCGAGAACACTTCATTCTCGCAGTTTGTCAACAACTACAGGATTCTCTATGCCAAGGAGTGCCTCAGAAAACATCCTGACGCCAAAATCTCATCGCTTTATGCAGAAGCCGGATTCGCCAGCGAGGCAACCTTCTTCCGCACTTTCAAGTTGTTCACCGGCTACACACCGAAGGAATGGGCAGAAAGAAACGAGGAATAAAACGGAGAAGTAGAAGAAGGGAAGAATAGGGGAAGAAATGCGGCTCACGCAGACATTATTCACGACATCGACAGAAAAACACACCTAAACAGGGAGAAAAAAGATTTGTGAACACTGTTTTCGACTTACAATTTCCGAAATTGCAAGTCGGTTTTCCTATTTTGAGAGTCTTTACGTTCTATTATTAGATATCTTTGCATAACTACAACGTGAAGTATAACATCTCATTCTATTTATAACTATGAAACAGAAATCGCTATTACTGCTTTTTTTCCTTTTAGCCATAGGCAGAACAGCATGCGCAGCCAACTGTGAAATCTCACAGGCCCCCGCAGCCGGCATCCACCCCGGTGCTCCGGCCCCTTTGAAAGGCGACGTGAACGGAGACGGAAAAGTCGACATCTCCGACATCGTGGCCGTCATCAACCAGATTGCCGGTACCGGCACCTATCCCAACAGTGACGTGAACGCCGACGGGAAGGTCGATATCTCGGACATCGTTGCCATCATCAACATCATCGCATCAGGCAGCATCAGCGTCGTTTCCGACCAAAAGATCGTCGTCTGGATGAAATCGGGAAAGAAAGTGTACTACGACCTGGCAGATCGTCCTGAGACCACCTTCGCCTCCGGCAAGCTCATCCTCACCACCGACAGGACTACCATCAGCTACAACCTGTCCGACGTCATCAAATACACCTACGAGGGAACACTCTTGGCACTTGCCCCGTCACGTATCAAGGACGGAAGCATACGATATTCCCAAGGCCGTGACACCATGCAGTTCGAGGGACTTTCAGAAGGGGAGCGGATTGAGCTCTACAGCGAGGACGGACGGTTCCTGTCGCTTCAGGAGGCACAAGGCGGAGAGCCTGCCATCGTCTCCTTCTCCTCCATGCCTGAAGGCAACTATATCGTGAAAGTAAGGGAAGCAAACTATAAATTCCAGAAACGATGAAAACTCAGCATATCATAACGAGGGCAGTGTTGGCATTAGCCGCCCTGATCCTCCATACACAAGCGGACGCCCAGGACGCGTTCTACATCTACCGTAACGACGGTGAGTTCAACGGTTTCTTCTACGACCAGGTGAAGCGGATGGGTTACTCCCGGACCGACCTTGAGGGGCAGGAGCACGAGGTATACGTGGTTCAGGAGGTGGAGACGGACGACTCGCTCTACCGCATCCCCCTGGCCGCCATCGACTCCGTGGGGTTCCAGCAGCCCGAGATCATCTTCAACCCCCGACTTCGCAACCTCGACGATGAGGGCATCAGCGACTATGTGAATTACTCCTACGGCAACATTATCTCCATACGCAACGATGTACCATCCAACCTGATTCCCAAAGTAGGAGACGTGCTGGTGAGTTATAACAACCCGGTATACTATAAATTCGTCCAACCGCTCGAACAAAATGAGACCAGCTATCACGAGCCAGGCGGATTCGGCGGAAAAGTAACCGCCGTGACGGAACACCCCGATGATGGCTGTTGGCTGGTGGAGACCAACCGGCTCAGCGATCTTTCCGACATCTTCGTTCAGTTCGTCGGCGTAGAGCAGGTGGGATTCGACGAAGACGGAAATGTCCGCCGGCGTGTTGCGGGTATGGAATACGACGAGAAATCACGCAGATGGGCTCCTAAGAAAGCGAAAAGTGGTAGCGGCAGTGTCTGCCTTGCCAACTTCAACCTCACACTCCATGCCGATAAGGACCTGGGAGGTGGAAACTCTGCCAGCGTGGAGCTGGGAGTAGGCATGAAGTCAACGCTACAGGCTGCCTACAACATCAGTTGGAGGCGGGTGTTCTTCAAGCTGGAGAGTTGCATCGACGCAAGTGCAGGAATGTCTCTTGCCCTTAAGTCCTCAAGGGAGTTTGAAGCCGAAATCACTGGAGTGCCACCCATTATGAACAAGATTTTGTTCCCTGCTGCATGCCCGATTTTCCAGACTAAGCCCCTTCCTATGGCATTCATCAGAGGAGGTGGCGAGCTGGCGGCAAAACTTAAGTCGCCCACATTCGACTTCGGATTCCGTCAGACCATCACCTATGACACCGACGCCGGCTACCTCCCCAGATTCGACTTCAGCTGCAAGGGAGCGGACTCGGAGGAAGCAGAAAACTCAAGCCTGTTCAACACTGGCGACCTCGAACTCTCGCTCAACGGATATATCCAGGCCGGTTTGAAATTCAGCGCCAACATCAGCACCAACGACTGGATTAGTGATATTTTCCAGTCGCTCATCGCCTGCGACCTCTATGTGGGTCCGAAGGTGGAAGGGGCTCTGTCCATTTCAACGGCCAAGCTGGCACAGAGCGGTTCTTACGCCGCACTCAACGACAGCTACATCAAGCTGCATGCCATATCCTCCGACATCAAGGCCCACGCGATGATCAAGATGTTGTGGAAAGACCCCCAATACGTCAACTTCCTCGACTACTCTGAGCAGTTCGGATCGGTGGAGTGGAAACCATTCCTGTCCTTCAAGGAAAGTGTCGTCAACTATGATGAGAAGAACAACGTAGTCAATGCATCCGTATTCCCTCTCTACAAGACGTTCCTTCCCAATACCCTCTGCATAGGACTATACGACTCATACGGAGACAGGGTGGACCAGTACGAGCATTCCAAGTCCTATTTCCTCAAAGAGGACACGACTGAAATCAGTACCACCTTCTCCACAGCCAACCTTCCCTGCGGTTATTACACAATCAGACCCTACCTGAAAGTGGCGGGATATGAGATTGACGTGCCTATCGGCTGGCAAGAATTCAGAATCAATCCGAAGCTCGATCTCAAGCAAAAGACAGTGGAAGTGAAAGGTGACCAGCAGTCAATTGTGATTCCGTTCTATGCAAACGTGAAAAATGTGAGGATGACAGCCCTGGATGAGAATAAAGAATTCAATTCCTCCGGCATTTGGTGGATACAATCCGTCGACATCAACCAAAACGAAGTGAAGGAGCGGGAAACACCTGCGTTGAAAGCAAACAATACCACTAACAACCAGACCGTCACAATTGGTTTCAATAACGACTGCAAGTCGTTTTGGGACAGAACTGCCTACATTGTGCTCTATGCCAATTATAACGGAGAGACCGTTTCAGACACGTTGATGGTCAAGAAGAAAGGAAACGACGACATACAACTAACCGAGTTCACAGGCGGTATCAATTTGCCAGTCACGGTGAAGAAGACGGAAAAAAGCAGTACTAAAGGTACCAAATATAATTACGTGTATAAGCCGGATTCCGACGTTGTCGCATACGTGGAGAGCGTTCCCATTAACGTTGAGAACAGTTCGAATGAGGAGTACGACGAAACTTTATCCTGGAAAAGTGACGAAGATGCGACAACTGTATGCCAGCGAAACGGAAATTTATTGACGGTGAAAAGAGAATACTATGACGAAAGAGACGTGCCCGGAGGCAGTTTTACATACGCAGATGGCACAACCCATGAATACTACAATCACGAAATACATTTAAACGATTTTGAGGTTGTCATCGATCTTTCTGAAAGACCAGGGAAAGTGATAAGCGGGAAAGCCACTTATGAACATACAACAACAACCAACTACGATTATGACTACAGAGTGTCGGGCGATCCGATGGGGAAATGGGGAACATGGAATAAACTTAAAAAAAATTACAGGACAATCACATGGACTCAAGACGTGCCATGCACCGATATATGGGAAGGCTCTAATGGAGGCAGTCTGATTTTCGATTTGGATGGTGTGATATTCAATCAGATGGAAATGGCCGGCGAAAGGATAGACACATACAAACACACTTATAAAGATTCGCGTAGCGTCCATGGCTATGTAACAGAAGATGCCGTAAGCGAACGAGAAGTCAAGGAGATTCTCACAGCAAAGGAAGAATCTCAAAAATACAATTGCTACATATCCATCAAATATTGAGACAATAATATTGATCCCATAACACGAAAATGCGGGAAGGACGGCTGCCCTTTCCCGCATTTTCGTAAATTCTGATAATAAAACACGTCTTTTAACGGACAGTGTCAGCAATTAATTGTACATGTGAATCATCGACCCGTTGTAAGAGATTCGGTAACGGTAGAGCACGCGTGGCGAGTCGAAATTGGAGTTACCGCGATCAATTATGACACCATCGTTGTTAAGGTCATAAGTGATGCCACAGTGGGAGCAGGAGGCACGTCCGTTGTCACTGACGTTGAGCCGGTAACTGGCACGGTCGCAGTTCGGACAGGCCAGATCGTAGCAACGGTAGGGATTGCCGTCCGACGAGAGATTGGGCGTGCCGACGATGAGTCCTCCCAGTCCGAAATAAAAACTTCGTGCCGACACGGCGTCGAAGTCGTAGGAGTTGGTGCTGACAGGCGAGGACATGATGATTTTGTTGCCCGACTGGCGGATGGAAGAGAATTGCCCGTAGTTGTCGATGCAGTGGATAAGCTCGGCATACGACACCACGTTGAATCCACACTGCACGCGGTTTTTCGATGAGTAGATGCTGCTGACATCCTCCTTGCAGGAAGAGAGACAAACAGCCAAAATCAGTAAAAACGCGGGCAGAATTCTTGAAGGGAAATTCATAGTCTTCTTTATGCTGATTATTAGTTACAAGACGCCCCACGGGGCGTCTCTACGAGTCAGAACCAGAGTTTGGTATTGGAGATGATGGCGTTGATGCGTTGGCGCTCGTCGTCGGAGAAAGTGAGGTTGTCGAGCGTGGCGAGGTTGTTGTCCATCTGCGCCACGGATGATGTTCCGATAATGAGGGATGTGACGCGCTGGTCGTCGAGCACCCAAGCGAGTGCCATCTGCGCCATGCTTTGTCCGCGCTCCTTGGCGATGGCTCCCAGCTGTCGTGCAGCCTCCACGCGCTCTGGGGTCACCTGGCTCTGCTGTAAGAATCCCGATGCCTTGGCCGCGCGGCTGTTCGCCGGAATGCCGTTGTCGTATTTCCCCGTAAGCAGTCCCTGTGCCAGAGGTGAGAAGCAGATGATTCCGCTGCCGTTATCTGCCGCCACCTGGAAATTCTCCCGCTGTGCCTTGGGGTCGAACATCGAGCAACGGTACTGGCTGAGCAGGCATGGCACCTTGGCCTCCCGCAGGATGTCGTATGCACGCTGCTGCTTGTCGGCCGGATATTTCGAGATGCCGACATAGAGTGCCTTTCCCTGTCGAACCAGCTGAATAAGTGCCTCCATCGTCTCTTCCACCGGTGTTACGCCATCGTAGCGGTGGCTGTAGAATATATCGAAATAATCGAGGCCACAGCGTCGCAAGCTCTGGTCGCATGATGCGATGATGTTCTTGCGCGAGCTGCCGTCGCCGTAGACACCGGGCCACATCTCATGGCCCGCCTTGGATGAGATGAACATCTCGTCGCGGTGGGCAGAGAGGTCGCTCTTCAGTACTTTTCCGAAGTTGGCCTCGGCGCTTCCTGGTGATGGGCCGTAGTTGTTGGCCAGGTCGAAGTGGCAGATGCCCTGGTCGAAGGCATGGAGGATCATGTCGCGCGCCACGCCGAAATCGTCGACATCGCCGAAATTATGCCAGAGTCCGAGTGAGAGGAGAGGCAGCTGGACGCCGCTATTTCCGCAATATTTGTAGATCATTTTTTCAGTTGAGAGTTGAGAGTGATCGGAGTAATCAGAGTATTCAGAATATTCAGAGTAATCGGAATAATCGGTGGGGCTGAACGGCCTTGCTTTTTGGAGTTAGCCGACGAGGTTGGTGATGGCCTGGTCCATCTTGTCGAACTTGAACTCGGCCAGCACACTGTCCATAAGCTTCTGGATCTTGTCGTTGCAGAGGTTGCCGGCCGATCCTTCGTGGGTGTGGTGGATATTCTTGTCGGGGGTGAAGTTTCCCGCCTCGATGTCCAGTCCTACTTTCTTGTAGGCATCCCGGAAAGGCATTCCCTCCCTGGCGAGCCTGTTCACCTCCTCCACGGAGAAGATGGGGTCGTAGATGGGGTTGTCGAGGATATGCTCGTTCACCTTCATCTTGTTGATGATGTAAGCTGTCATGACGAGGCAGTCCTTCAGCTCCTGGAAGGCAGGCAGGAAAGCCTCCTTGATAATCTGCAGATCGCGGAAATAGCCACACGGCAGATTATTCATAATCAGCGTTATGGTCTGCGGCAGCGCCTGCAGTTTGTTGCATTTTGCCCTGGTGAGCTCAAACACGTCAGGGTTCTTCTTGTGGGGCATGATGCTTGAACCGGTTGTGCAGTCGTCGGGAAGTTTGACGAATCCGAAGTTCTGGCTGTTGAACATGCATGCGTCGAAAGCCAGCTTGGCTATGGTTCCTGCGATGCTGGCCATGGAGAAAGCGACGTTTCGTTCGGTCTTTCCCCGTCCCATCTGTGCATACACCACGTTGTAGTCCATGCTGTCGAATCCGAGCAAGTCGGTTGTCAGCTGCCTGTTGAGTGGAAAGGAGCTTCCATATCCCGCCGCCGACCCGAGTGGGTTTCGATTGGTTATTTTCCAAGCTGCCAGCAGGTACTGCATGTCGTCGACGAGGCTCTCAGCATACGCTCCAAACCAGAGTCCGAAGCTCGATGGCATAGCCACCTGCAGATGGGTGTATCCCGGCATGAGCACATCCTTGTATCGGTTGCTCTGCGCAATCAGCTCGTCGAAGAGTCCCTTGGTGAGCGACGCGATGTCTCGCAACTGGTCGCGAATGAAGAGTTTGAGGTCGACGAGCACCTGGTCGTTTCTCGAACGTCCGCTATGTATTTTCTTTCCGACGTCGCCAAGTCTTCTTGTCAGCATCAGTTCCACCTGCGAGTGTACGTCCTCCACTCCCTCCTCGATTTCAAACTTGCCAGCCTCGATATCTTTGTATATGGCCTTCAGCTCTTTGAGCAGCACTTGCAGTTCTTCGGCCGTAAGCAGGTCGATGGTCTGCAGCATTGTGATGTGCGCCATGCTGCCCATGACATCATACTTGGCGAGATACATGTCCATCTCGCGGTCGCGGCCGATGGTAAACTTCTCTATCTCGTCTGTCATATGGACGGATTTGGTCCAGATATTGTCCATTGATTTTCAGTTTAGGGTTGAGAGATTCCTTTCTTAGTTTAAAGTTGAATGTTTAAAGTTTAAAGAGATATTACTTTGTTAGTTTTAAGTTGAACATTTAAAGAGAAAACATCGCCAAAAGTAACTACACTATTCACTTTTCACTATTCACTTTTCACTTAATATGGTATTTTCGCGAGCATGTCGGCGAATTTGTCGACCCCGTCCTTGAGCTTTCCTCCTATAGCCATTTTAAGAAACATGTTGAGCTGAGCGTCGAGTGTGACTCGCATGGCGCAAGCGGTCTCTGACGTTGGTACAATCTGAATCCAGAGCGTGACAGGCACGGGGGACTGAGTAGATGTGAGTTTGACGAGTTTCTCCGGCTCACGCTCCACGATTTGAATAACCAGTTTTCCCATGGGGGGAATGTCGATGGACATGGTGTCGGTTGTGAACTCCATGTTCTGCACGAGTTCGCGTGCCTTGTTCATCTGCTCCTCGTCCACCTGGGCCTTCATTTCCTCAGGCAGTTCAGGATTGTCCTCACCCAGCCTTGTCTTCAGTACTTCAAGGTTCGACAAGTCGGACAGCTTGGCGTATACCGCACTTTGAGAATACAGTATCGCCTTGGTCTTGCTTTCGTATTTTGCCATAGTCTATCCTTTCCACTGTGCAGGGTTCTTACGCCATGCGTTCAGTACAGCCACCTGAGGTTCTGTGATGTAGCCAGTTTTCAGTGCCACCTCCAGCACCGCCTCGTAGTTGGTAAGTGTCACAAGTTTCACCTGTGCCTTCTGGAATGCCTCCTTCGCTGCATCGAATCCGTAGGTGTATGAGGCCACCATTCCGATAACCTCACAACCGTTGTTTCGGATGGCGTCCACAGCCTTCAGGCTGCTTCCTCCCGTTGAAATGAGGTCTTCTACCACAACCACCTTCATTCCCGGACGAAGCTCTCCCTCGATGAGGTTTTCCAGTCCGTGGTCCTTTGGTTTAGAGCGGACATACACGAAAGGCTTGTTGAGCAGATCCGCCACAAGAGCCCCCTGCGGTATAGCCCCAGTTGCCACTCCTGCGATGGCATCCACTTCATCGAAGTTCTCCATGATGACCCTTGTGAGCTCCGTCTTCACGAACGTTCTCAAGTCAGGGTATGAAAGAGTCTTTCGGTTGTCGCAATAGAATGGTGACTTCCATCCGCTTGCCCATGTGAAAGGATTTTCCGGCTGTAGTTTGATAGCCTTAATCTTCAATAATTTCTCTGCGAAAATCTTGTCTAATGCCTTCATCTAAATATAGAATTGGTTAATATTTTGCAAAGTTACAGAAAAAAAAGATTACATTTTCTTTTTTTCAGCAAATTGTTGCTTATTTCAAGATTTTTTATGAACTTTGCAAAGAATTGTATCATCATGAGTGTGAGCTACCGTTTTCATGAAACATACATCTATGCTTGAAAGGAGACAACAACGAGCGACTTTCAGCTATAACTACTACGATAAAAAAGGAATTTTATATAATATGGAAAAGAAAAATTATCTGACTCCGGCCACCTATCTTTAGAAAGTGACCTTTGATTTTATCATGCAGAATGAAATCAGCAACGTTGATAGCGAGGACGATGGTCCGGAATATGGCGGTGGCGGCCATGAAGCTGGCGGAAAAGATCGCAATCCATGGCAAGAAGGCCTGTGGATCCAAGAGGATGAAGCACAGGAACGAACTATAATAAAATCATTGTGGTAACCATTTTTGAGAAAGAAAATATACATGCTTCCACACACAGTGAGTGTGTGGAAGCATTTTTATTGTATAGTCTGCTATGACCAGCATTCCATTGTAAGAGAATCTGAGGCAAGCTATTTTTTTATCTTACTAAATGGAAAAAGAAAAAAAATTATGTGATTTGATATTTTTTTCATATATTTGCATTTTATAATTCTATAACCTTTTACAACCATCTTTAGCAAGACCACTAACCTGATGCTGAAACGACTATTTCTGATTATATGCCTGGGCATCATGGCTGCCACGGCTAGCGGGGCGGACAAAAGTCAGATGGTCAGCCGCTATCTCACAGCCGATGACGGACTCACGTCCAACAAAGTATACGACATCACACAGGATCCGGACGGCTACCTGTGGATGGCAACGGCATATGGACTGTGCAGGTACGACGGCTACGCATTCCACAGCTTCTACCAGCTTGGAAAGGGAGAATTCAGCCAACCGGCCAACATGGGAAACATCTTCCTCGACGCAAAGAACAATCTTCTATGGGCCAGAACAGCCATGTACACCTACTCTTGCTATGACCTGACGAAAAACGACTTCGTGGACTTCGCACAGGGTAAAAACCCTCACATGAGCTATCGGAGGTGTCTGCAGACGGAAGACACCTTCTTGATGTACGACGACGAGAGGATAAGGATGGTGAGCTGCCAGGACGGCTCCATGCAATGCCATGACATCAGCAAGGGAGATGGCGAGTTCAAAGAGGGAAAAATCATCAGGCTCATTGAGGACCAAAAGGGTGGAATATGGGTGGTGACCGACCACAACATCTTTGTCGTCACGTCAGAACACCAGCTCAAGACTGTCGTGTCAGGCATACCGGTGAGCCGGGGTACGGCATGGAAAGACCATTGCTATTTCCTCACAAAAGACAACCGGGTTCTTGTCTACGGAACCGACCAACGGCAGAAGGCCATACTCACGATTCCGAGGGAAGTGGCGACCGTCGGTTCGCAGAACGGGAATTTCGTGTGGCAGGACAAGTGGGTGATATTCGCAGAACAGAAGACCCTCGTCATGGACTTCCACACAAGACAGTTCTCCGCCCCCCCAGACTGCCAGGTTGGCAGCAACGCCCTGCTGCTGGACGAGATGGACGGCAACAGCTGCGTTGCATCAGGTGGCGCGCTGTTCATTTTTCCCGAAAAAGGGCCAGTGAAACGCCTTGGCCTGATGGACGACATCAACATCACCATCGGGCGTAACCGAAGATTCACCACCACGAAAGGTCCTGACGGCAAGTTTTACATCGCAACATACGGAAACGGCCTGTTTGTGTACGACCCATCCACCGGCCAGACCGACCACTACAAGTCGACAGACGAAAAGCCCGTCATCGCGTCGAACTATCTCGTCGAAGTCATGTTCGACAAGTCAGGAGGGCTATGGGTGAGCCAGGAGGACGCTGGAGTGGCATCCATCCACATCACAGGCCAGATCGAGGAGAAATACATCCAGCCGGAACCAGCAAACGACGATGTCGGATCCAACCACATCTACATGATCTACAGGAAATCAGACGGCACGCTCATGGCCAGCACCAGAACCAACCGCCTGTACCGCATTGACTTAGAGTCTGGCCAGTGCCAGATGGAGGCTTCATTCAAGTCCAGCCCTTTCGCCTACATGTCCGACCGCAACGGGCACACATGGATTGGCACACGCAACAACGGCTTCTTTGTGGACGGCCAGCAATACACCAGACTGGACTCCACCCACTATTTCCCAGCCGTCGCAGTCTACGACATCGCGCTGGACAAGCAGAACCGGACATGGATCGCCTCTTGGGAGCACGGGCTCTTCTCCACAAGCTATGAGCAGGGTAAGCCGCTCACGTTTGAGAATTTCCTCAACCGCGACATGAACGAGAACCGTATCAACGACATCGACATCGACCAGAAAGGGCGCATGTGGATTGCCACATACAATGGTCTCTACTCTGTCGACACGAACGTCAGGCACATCACGGAGAAAGACTTCATATGCTACAACACCCAGAACCGCCTGCTTCCTTTCAATGAGATTCACTGCATGATGGTGGCAAGCGACGGAACACTCTGGCTTGGAGGCATGGGCACAGGCGCTCTCCATCTCGACGTGTCAGACATCAGGACACCTAAAGTGGAAGTCTACGGCACCAAGCAGGGCCTGCCCAACTTCAACGTGTACTCATTCGTGGAGGACTCCGACGGAAACATTTGGATAGCGACAGAAGGAAAGCTGGCTTGTCTCAACCAGAAAAACGGAACCATCGAAACCTTCAGGATGGGCAACGACATCCAGAGCAACATCTTCAGCCAGAACTGCGCCATCAGGCTGCACGACGGAAAGCTGGCTTTCGGAACGGCAAACGGAATCGCCGTGGTCAACCCAGACGCTGTAGGAAGCCAGAAGAGCACACCGGCAAAAGCCATCACCACCAGCATCGCAGTCAACGGCTCCATCGTGTCGCAGGGAGAGCGTCGCGCGCAATATTTCGACAAGGACGGACTGACGCTCAGCCACAACGAGAACACGGTGAAGCTCTACTTCTCAAACTTCGACTACGACCACATCGAATCTTCCATGTACCAGTACTATCTGGAAGGATATGAGAGCGGATGGAACGAAGCCACGAACGAGAACAGCGTGGAGTATGGCAACCTTCCACCAGGCGACTACACGTTCCATCTGAGGTCGGTCAGCGGCCACACCGCCGACACTCAGGAGAGCACTCTCCCAATCACAATCCACCACCCATGGTGGAACACCTGGTGGGCATGGATCCTCTACATCGCTGCAGCCGCAGCAATCACTTACTATATCTACCGCAACTGGAGAGAGCGGTTCAACCTCCACCAGCAGATGAAAGTGGACAAGCAGGTCAACCAGTTCCGAATCGACTTCTTCACCCACGTGGCCCACGAGTTCCGGACCCCGCTGTCCATCATCACCGGAGCAGCCGACAAGCTGTCTGATACCCAACCGCAGAGTATCACCAGGAAGACGGTACAGACCGTCAAACGCGGCTCGCGACGGTTATCGCAACTCGTCAACCAACTGATGGAGTTCCAGAAAGTGAACACCGACAATTTCAAGCTGCGCGTAAAGGAAGACGACATCATATCCTTTGTCAGAGACATCTTCCAAGACTTTTGGAACATGGCTCAGCAGAAGCAGCAGAACATCTCCTTCACCCCCTTCGACAAGCAGCACCGGATTCCGTTCGACAAGCACATCATCGACACCATCGTCTACAACCTGCTATCGAACGCTATCAAATACACGCCCGACAAAGGCAGCATATCCATGAAAATGGCGCTCGACCAGCAGAAAAGGCAAATCGTCATCACCGTTGACGACAACGGGCCCGGCATCAGCAGCGACAGGCAACAGAAGCTGTTCCACCCATTCATGGAGGGCGAAGCCTCTCCCGGCGGAATCGGAATCGGTCTCTACACCTCACAGAAGATGGCCCGCATCCACAAGGGCGACCTCACTTACGAACGTACAGACAGCGGCTCACGGTTCACACTCCTTATCCCCGACGACCCAGCCCTTTACAGCCCAGGTGACTACAAGCATGAGGAAACCGGAGGAGGAAAGAAGGAGCGGAAACGCGACACCAGCCCCCTCATCAAGGAACTGCTTCCTCAGGCCATGAACGATCACAAGGTGATAGTCGTCGAGGACGACCACGACATGCTCGACCTGCTCATCAGCGAACTCAGCCCCTACTTCAACACCACAGGATGCGACAACGGCACGAAGGGCTACGAACAGGTGTGCGCACTCCTGCCCTCCATCGTAATATGTGACGTATCGCTCGGAGACACCACAGGATTCGACGTTGTGAAGAAAATCAAAGACAACCCCACGACATCCCACATACCCGTAATCATGTTGACAGGTCACGACGGCGAGGACTACATCATAAAAGGCTATAAGGCGGGAGCCGACGACTACATGGTGAAGCCCTGCAACTTCAACGTTCTCATCGCCCGTATGGCACAGCTCATCAAGTGGGGAGAGCAGGACAAGGCTTTGGCCGGTCAACTGCAGGAGAAGTCAAATCAATCCGACGTCGAATCCGCCTCTGAAAAGGGAAGCAGACAGAACGCATCGGCCGACACCATCATCACCAGCCGGATTGACAAGATGTTCCTGGAGAAGATGAACAGCATCATGCAGCAGCATATCGACGACCCGGACTTCACGATGGACCAACTGGCCCAGCTGATGAACATGGGCAGGACGAAATTCTACGGAAAGGCAAAAGAACTGACAGGCCTGTCGCCCAACAAGTACCTTCTCAGCGAACGTATGAAGCTTGCAGGCCAACTGCTCTACACCGGTGAGTTCACCGTGTCAGAAGTGTGCTACAAGGTAGGCATACAGGACCTCTCCTATTTCAACAAATGCTTCAAGGCGGCATACGGCGTCACTCCCAGCAAATACGGAAAATAAGGAAATTGTACATTTAGCCATAATCTTGGACAATTGACCCTGATTTATTATATAAATATAGGTTAAATTTGCGCAAAATTAACTAAATCACAGATCAAGACACTGACTAAGAAAGAAAACGAATGAAAAAACTGCTTACTTTCGCATTTTGTGCTATCATGGCATCGGGCAGTATCGATGCCCAGACTTCATGCCGGGGACCACGAAAGATGTGGGCCTCCATCAACAACATCGGCAACACGTCCAACTCCAGCAACTACACTAAGGACAACAACAAGCTGCTGCTGTCATGGCGCATGCTTCCCACCGACAAATGGGACACCGGATTCTACATCTACAGCAGGTCTGCCACCAACTATGGCGGCATTCTCAGCCGAAAGACCACCAAGGCAGTCGTCAACTCAACCTGCTTCCAGACTGCACCTCCATCGTCAGCCACCACGTATTTCCTCATCAAGCAGGAATACACCGACACACCGAAGAGCATGGTGTCGAACTCGGAGGAAAAGGCAAGACTCATGTCCTTCTGCGTGGACTCCGTCACGGTCGGAGAGAACATCTACAAAGCTAAAGTTCCCTTTATATCCATCCCCTTGAAGGACACAAAGGACGTATGCAGCATCGACTCCATCGTCTATCAGGCCAACGACGTGAGCGTAGGCGACCTCGACGGCGACGGCGAGATGGAAATCGTGGTGAAGCGTCTTCAGACTTCCTACAACACCTCCACAGGTGCGCTTCGCGACGAGTACGGAATCGGTGGCAGCTACTCCAACCCCGCCACCATCTATGCCGTGATCTGGGACGCCTACAAGCTTGACGGCACGTTCCTGTGGCGCGTCAAGGGAGGTCCGGGTATCATCCTGGGCAACAGCTCCAGCTTCGCCATCGCTGACTTCGACGGCGACGGATGTGCCGAGATGGCCATCCGCACCTGCGAGGGCACCGTCTTCGGCGACGGGCAAGCAATCCCCGACACGAACGGCGACGGGAAAATCGACTACCGGACATGGGGAAATAACGGATGGGTGGACCACTATAACTCGGCAGGACCGGAGTTTCTCTCCATCATCGACGGCAAGACCGGCAAGGAGCTGGCCCGAGAGAACTTCATCAACCGCGACACGAGCGAGGCATGGGGCGACGGCTACTGGAAGCGCGCCTGCTCCTTCCGAATCGGCGTGGGCTGCTTCGACGACACGGGTCTGCCGTCCGTCGTGGTCGGACGTGGCGTGTACGCCCGCTCCGTCATCCGCCGTTATGACTACCGCGACGGAAAGCTCTCCATCGCCTGGACTTTCGACACCTCCAAGAGCGGGAAGGGAAAGGACGGCAACCCCAACAGCGCATATGCCGGCCAGGGCAACCACTCACTCAACGTTGCAGACCTCGACGGCGACGGATACGACGAGATTATGTACGGAAGCATGGCGCTCGACCAGGACGGTATCGGGCTCTGGACCACCAAGCTCGGACACGGAGACGCCAACCACGTAGGCAAGTTCCTCCCCGAAAGAGAGGGATTGCAAGTCTTTCACTGCCTGGAAAGCGGGAAGACGCAAATCGCGCTTCATGATGCGGCTACCGGGAAAACCATCTGGAACAAGGTTGGCACAGAAAACAACGACATGGGACGCTGCATGGTTGCGGACATTGACCCGTCCCACCCCGGATGCGAGTTCTGGATGGCAGGCTCCAACGCTTTCGACTATCAAGGCAAAGACCTGGGCTACCAGCCATCCTCATGCAATATGGGCATCTGGTTCGACGGAACACTGCAGCGACAGCTCATCAACGAGAACATCATACAGAGCGTGAAGAACGGACGTGTCTTCACCATCTACCGTTACAACATGAGCTTCATCAACGGAACAAAGTCCAACACCTCATGGTACGGAGACTTCTTGGGCGACTGGAGGGAGGAATTCATCGTGCCTGACGCAACACGCCTGGCCGACCTGAAGATATTCTCCACCTGGTTCCCTACGGAATACAAATTTCCCTACCTCATGAGCGACCACACCTACCTGATGTCGGCGCTGAACGAGAACATCGGCTACAACCAGCCTACCAACCTCGGCTATTTCCTCGGAACAGGCATGGACATGGACCAGGTGCCACTTATCGACGAGGTTGAACCGCTGAAAGGCGACGTCAACGAGGACGGACTGGTCGACATTTCAGACATCGTGGCCATCATCAACCAGATTGCCGGCACCTCCACCTACCGCTACGCCGACGTCAACAACGACAAGAATGTTGATATCAGCGATATCGTGGCTGTCATCAATATCATTGCAGAATCTTAATAGCTGAAATATGAGTTTGATACTCCACCAGCCTGAAGGACCAGGAAAACAACTGAAAACTAAAACTATACTAAACTTATGAAACGACTATTTCTAATCCTGGCGATGCTTCCGCTCTTCTGCAATCTGCAGGCTCAGCGCGTGACCGACAAGGTGGGCCGCGGACTTGTGGCGATACCATCGCGGACCAGCGGCAACTTCGTCAGCTGGCGAGTTTTGGGTGAGGAGTACTACGACGTGACCTACAACCTTTATGCCAACGGCACGAAGATTGCGTCGAACCTTACCAAGTCCAACTACAACCACGACAGTGGCAACTCATCCACCCAGTATCAGGTGGCACCTGTGGTGCGTGGAGTTGAGCAGGCCAAATGCGATGTTGTCAAATGTTGGAGCGCGGGCTACAAGCAGATCAACCTGATTGAGCCTGTGGACCGCGACGGCAACAATGCCGGCAGCTACTATGCCGTGAACGACATCAGCCTTGGCGACCTCACGGGCGACGGCGTGTCCGAGTTCATCATCAAGCGCCCGTGCAGCGACGCCTGGAACACAGATCAGAACGTAAGGTTCAACCACCTCGACTGCTACGACATCAACGGAAAACGTCTGTGGTGGATTGACCTAGGCCCGAACATGATAGCCGGTCCCGACGAGCAGTGGGACGCCGTGGCCTATGACTGGGACGAGGACGGCAAGGCCGAAGTCATCCTCCGCTGCGAGGACGGAACCATCATCCACTATGCCGACGGAACGTCCTTCACCGTTGGCGACCTGAAGGTGGACACCCGCGGATACATCGGCAACGTGGACCAGAAATTCACCAACGGCGGCAACGAGTACCTCCTCTACCTGGAGGGTGCCACCGGAAAACCTTACAACATCGGTCCGGCAGAGCATCCGGAATACATGGACTATCCACTGCCACGTCTGGAGAAATCAGAATTCAGCACTTACATCGACTGGGGCAACCCGAGCAGATATGCCTCCCAGATCCAGTCCTACTTCACCAAGGTGGAAGAAGTATGGGGCAAAGGCATCGGCGGACACCGCCCATCGAAGCACTACTTCGGAGCCCCCTTCCTCGACGGACGGCACGCCAGCATCTTCCTCGGCCGCGGCTGCTACACCCAGCATAAGTTCATCGCACTCGACGTGGACAAGCAGACCCACAAGCTCAGCCAGCGCTGGTACTGGAAGTGCACCAACGGCAGCTCGCCATGGTTCGGCAACGGCTACCACAACTTCGCCGTGGGCGACGTGGACTGGGACGGTAAGGACGAGATCATCTTCGGCTCCATGGTCATCGACGACAACGGCATGGGTCTCTCCACCACAGACTACGGACATGGAGACGCCCAGCACTGCTCCGACTTCGACCCCTACCGCCACGGCGCAGAGCAGTTCGCATGCCTGGAGGAAGGACGTGCCAAATTCGGCTGCAACTACCGCAATGCCACTACGGCAGAGATATACGTGAAGATTGATGCCGGAGGCGACGACGGACGCGCGTTGATGGCCAACTTCGTGGACACCTATCCCGGCTCGTTCGGACGAAGCACAACATCCGGATGGATCAGCTCCGTGGCCGACAAGGTCATCCCAACCATGAACCTCATGGACTGGTCGGACCTGAACTGGCGTATCTATTGGGACGGAGACCTCTGCGACGAGTATATGGACAGCCCCGGCACGGCGAAGGAAGCCGTGGTCTATAAGCCTGGCACCGGTTCCAGACTGGTACAGTGCGTGGGCTCGCTGGCCAACGACTCCAAGAACAACCCTGGAGCGGCAGGCGACATCCTCGGCGACTGGCGCGAGGAACTCGTTCTTCGCTACGGCAACAACGCCTTCGTCATCTACACCACCAACTACCCGACTGAATACCGCATCCCTACCCTCTGGCACGACCACCAGTACCGCAACGCCATGGTATGGCAGACGATGGGCTACAACCAGCCTCCTCACAAGAGCTACTTCCTCGGCAAACTTGAAGGAATCACCGTGGCTCCGCCGCCATACACCATGACCGGACGCACCGAAGTACCCAACGGCGGCACCATCACCACCACCGACGACCACCTGATGGTCTGCGAGTTCAACGACACGAAGGTCAGCATCGCTGAGGGTGCCAGTCCGTATATCGTCACGTTCAACGTGCCGTCATCGGTTGAGGGAACGGCTGCCAGCAACTCCACCGTGAAGAAAACCCCAATCAACACCTCATACTACACCTGCGAGGTAAGCGGAGGCGCACTCACCGGGAGCACCCGACTGATTAAGCAGGGCGACGGAATCCTCACCCTCCCCGCTGTAGACATGACCTACACAGGAGAGACCAACATCTGGGCCGGCACCGTCAACTTCAACGGGTCGGCCGCCAACTCCAAGGTGTGGGTAAACCGCTTCGGACAGCTCAACTCTCTGGCCAAGGAAGCCACGTTCAAGTCCATCAAGGCTGACTACGGGTCTGTAATCCGTCCGGGAGGCGACGATGCAGTGGGTATCATCAACGCAGACTCCATCCTCACCCTGGGCATCGGCAGCCGCGTCAAGCTTGACCTCTATTCCGAGAACCTCGCAGCCGACCAGATCAAGACCAAGAAACTCAGCATCGTCAAGAAAACCTGGGAATACGGACCTCAGTACATGATGCCGGTCATCGAAATCGTGGAGCACAAGCTCGACGGAGCAGAGACTCTCGAACCGGGCAGATATCTCATTGGAAACGTAGGAGAAATCAGCGGTTCCCTCGCCAACATCAAGGTGGAGGGCATCACCAGCCTCAAGTCCGGACTTGAGCGTGAGGAGAACGGCGACCTCTACCTCGTGCTCGGCTCCGTACGCGGAGCCAGCGAAATCGTCTGGACCGGCAACATATCCAAGATATGGGACTATGCCACCACAGAGAACTTCTACCTTCTCTCTGACGAAAGCCAGACTCCGGACATCTTCGCCAAGGGAGACATCGTCAACTTCAACGACTCAGCGAAGATATTCACCGTGGAGCTGAAAGCGGGCGACGAACTGCCTGCCGACACCATCTTCGTGAACAACACCACCGCATACAGCTTCAACGGCACAGGTGCCATCACCAGCGGCGTGCTCGTGAAAGAAGGGAACGGCACACTCACCATGGGCAACGACAACACCTACGCAGGAGGCAACTTCCTCAAGGGCGGTATCGTGAAGGTGAGCAGCCTGTCGAACAGCACCCAGGCCTACGGAAACCTCGGAGCCGTGACAACCGTGCTCGGGAAGTTCACGATGGAGAACGGCGCCGAACTGCAGACCACCGCTGACGTGAAGATGGGATCTCCCATCCGAATGGACGGCGAGGAAGGCGGCGTGATCAACAACGCGAAAAACTTCGTGATGGAGAAGAACATCGCCGGAACCCAGGCTACGAAGAAGGGCGCCGGCACACTCGACATGCAGGGCACGCTCACGGCCAAGAAACTCATTGTTCAGGCCGGCACCTTCAACTACGCCACTGCCTCTTACCCATACAACGTCTTGCTTGAAGGAACCGGCAACCTCAAGGGACATGGATTCATCTCTTGCCCGATTGAAGTAGCAGAAAAAGCCAACGCCACGCTGACCCTGTCCGGAACCGCCTATGCAGCTCACGAAAACAAGCTGACAGGAAGCGGCACACTCACCATCGAGCCAACCAACACATCCAACCGAGTCAGAATCACCGGAGACTGGAGCAAGTTCAAAGGCACCATCAAGCACACCAACACCAGCATCACCCTCCCGCTCGACAACAGCTACGGACTTCCAGCTGCCACACTCGACATCGCGGAAGACTGCAACGTCAACAACGTGGCAAAATCATTCAGAATCGGTAAGCTCACAGGCTCAGGCAACCTCTGCGGACCGAACTCCAACTACCAGAACCAGAGTGCCGTGAGCGGAAGCAACACCTGGATTGTTGGCAACGACACGCTTGGAGACTTCACGTTCGCAGGAAAACTGACCGACAGCGGAAACAACAAATCTGTGTTCGAGAAGGTGGGCAGCTGCAAGATGACCGTATCCGGAGTATGGGAAAACAGCGGAAACGTGAAGATATCTGAAGGCGAACTCTTCACTCGCAACAAGTCATGTCTTGGAAAAGGCATGCTCACGCTGCAGCCCGACGCAATACTCTCCGGTACCGGCTCACTGACCAACACACGCTACACGCTGAACGGAATCGTTCAGCCAGGACTGCTCGCCACCTCCACAACTGGAGCTATTGACTTCGGCGGCAGGAACGTGAACGTAGGAACGACCGGAATCATCCGCATTAATGCACGCAAATGTGCTGAAGGAGAAGTATCCGCAAGCAAGAATGGTTGTTCCACCCTGATGAACATAGGAAGAATGACCTGCAACGGAACCGTGGAGGTTGGTGTCAGCGATTCACACACGCTCGTCGTCGGCGACTCCATCCGCATCTGGAGCGCAGAGACCAGCTCAGGCAGTCCCAAACTTGCCAGCACGGTTCTTGACACGGCAAAAGGCCTCGCATGGGACGACTCACGGCTGAACGAAGGCTTGCTCTTCGTGGTTGAGGCAACGAACAAGCCTGGCGACGTGAACGAGGACGGACAGGTGGACATCTCCGACATCGTGGCCATCATCAACCAGATTGCCGGCACCGCAACCTACCGATACGCCGACGTCAACAACGACAAGAATGTTGATATCAGTGATATCGTGGCAGTCATCAATATCATTGCCGCACAATGAAATAATTGATGAATTTT
>CAMOTI010000124.1 GCA_946625675.1 uncultured Prevotellaceae bacterium
GTCTACGAAATCGAGAACCTGCCACTGGCCATCGAGAAGCTGGCGCAGACCACACTGCGTAACGTCATCGGAGAACTTGAGCTCGACGAGACTCTCACGTCCCGCGACACCATCAACTCCAAGCTGCGCAATGTGCTCGACGACGCCACCAACAAATGGGGAGTGAAAGTCAACCGCGTGGAGCTCCAGGACATCACGCCGCCCGACAGCGTGCGCTACTCCATGGAGCAGCAGATGCAGGCCGAGCGCGAACGACGCGCACAGGTCACAAAGGCCAACGGAGACAAGGAAGCAGCGGTGCTGACTTCCGAAGGACAGAAAATCGCGGCCATCAACAAGGCGGAGGCCGAGAAGCAGAAGAAGATCCTTGAGGCACAAGGTATTGCCGAGGCCAAGATTCTGCAGGCGCAGGCGGAGGCGGAGGCCATCGAGAAAGTGGCGCAGGCAATCCAGGGAGCCAACATGACGCCAGCTCAGTATCTCCTTGCCGACAAGTATATCGCCACCCTCAAGGACATCGCTTCAGGACAGGGCAACAAGACGGTCTACCTCCCTTACGAGGCTACTACCGCACTCAGTTCCATCGGGGCACTCAAGGACATCTTCGACAAGAAAGATTGATGTTTTTTCACTTTTCACTCTCTTTTCCTTGGTCAATCAAAAAAAAATCCGTAACTTTGCATCCGCTTTGGCGAAGCCTCTGCCGAGGACCTGGCCGACAAAGGACCGTGTGCCGTTGAGGCACGAAATGATTCCAATGTCTGAACGCCTCGTCAACAGAGAGACCGGGAATGCTTCGTCTTTCAACAAATCAACTAATAATCAAAGCAGAACAATGGATCTGATTAAAATCGCAGAGGAAGCTTTCGAAGTAAAAAGAGAACAAGAGTTTCCTAAGTTCAAAGCTGGTGACACCATCACCGTGGCTTACAAAATCATCGAGGGATCGAAAGAGCGTATTCAGCTCTACCGCGGTGTAGTCATCAAAATCAACGGAGAAGGTAAGAAAAAGCGTTTCACCGTACGCAAGATGTCTGGTACCGTAGGTGTTGAGCGTATCTTCCCTATCGAGTCACCTAACATCGCATCTATCGAAGTCAACAAGGTGGGTAAGGTGCGTCGTGCAAAACTCTACTACCTGCGCGACCTCACTGGTAAGAAGGCTCGTATCAAGGAGAAGCTTACAAGAAAGAAGGAGGATTAATCCTTTCTCTTCTCTGACAATTCGACAAAACATCCGTCGTGCATCTCCCATGCACGACGGATTGTTTTTCATGATTAATTACAGCCTCAGGAAAATATAACACCTCACCATGACGGCATTTTGATTTTTATTTCGTAACTTTGCATAAAATTTTAAAATTATCTAATATGGGAAAATTGGTTATCAACTCTTACGATGAGTTTGCTGCCCAGCTGGGTCAGAAACTGGGAGAGAGCGAATGGCTGCTCGTCGACCAGGAGCGTATCAACAAGTTTGCAGAGGCAACACTCGACTATCAGTGGATACACGTGGACGTGGAGAAAGCCAAGGTGGAAAGCCCGTATAAGTCCACGATTGCACACGGATATCTCACCCTCTCACTCCTTCCGTACATGTGGAACCAAATCATCGAGGTCAACAACCTCAAGATGATGGTCAACTACGGGATGGACAAGATGAAGTTCGGACAGCCGGTCATCACCGGAAGCCGGCTACGTCTCGTCACCTACCTCAACAACATCGTCAACCTCAGAGGCACTTGCAAGGCCGAGATCAAGTTCGTCATCGAAATCGAGAACGCAAAGAAACCCGCTCTCGAAGGTCTCGCCACTTTCCTCTATTTCTTCAATAACTAAACGAACGGAACGTCCGGCGCGAAACGAAACCGGAACCATGATTGACAATCGCTACCGACTAACAAAGTGAGAATGACTCTGAAACGTCTCTTGCTTTATATCACATTTTTTGTGCTGGGCTGCTACTGCGGCTCAGCACAGATTGTCGTAACCGACTCCGTCAAGGAAGCCGGAACTGTTGTTGATGTCCAAAACGCCGACTCCATCAGCTCCGACTCCGTGCCGGGATACGGGGGTGTCTTCAACGCCATCGAGAAAATACTCGACTCGGGACCGGCACTCGAGCAGGAAATCACAGACTCGCTGGGACTCGACCTCCAGTTCGAAGACCTCAGCAAGCGAAAGCAGAAACGGTTGCTCAAGAACTTCCTCGGCGACCAGTTCACCGAATGGAACAACATCGATACCACGTACATCACTCCCCAGCTCTATGACTTCACCGTCATGCTGCAGACAACCACCTCATTCGAGAACTTCACCATCAAAAGCACGGGCGAAAAAAAGCAGACGCTCCGGTTCTCCCCCCGGCCCGGTTTCCGACTCGGAGGATACGTGGGGTGGAAATGGATTTTCTGGGGATACAACATCGACCTCAACGGACTTATAGGAAGTGAGAAACCGGACAACAAGAAGAAACTGTCCTTCGACTTCAGCTTCTACACGTCAAAGGTCGGTCTCGACCTCTATTACCGACGAACAGGTAACGACTTCGAATGTACCAGCCTCGACAACATCTTCAACAAGGACAACCCATGGCCTGAGGGACTGTCCAAAAACTTCTCCGCGCTCGACATCCAGACACGCGGGTTCAACCTCTACTACATCTTCAACCACCGCCACTTCTCCTATCCGGCAGCGTTCGCACAGAGCACCATGCAACGGCGCTCTGCTGGCACGTTCAAGCTCGGGTTTTCATTCACGCATCACAAGGCCACGATGAACGAGTCGAAAATCAGCCCGCTTCTGCTCCCGCATATCGAGCCCACAATTCTCTTCAACACCGTCAAGTACAACGATTACGCCATCAATTTCGGATACGCCTACAACTGGGTGTTCGCAAAAAACTGGCTTTTAGCCATCTCGCTATCGCCTGGACTGGCCTACAACGTCACCTTCTACAACGCCGACAACATTGCCGACGGCTCCATGAAGGAGCAGGACGCACAGTTCCGGCATTTCAGCCTCGACAAGCTCAACATCGACTTCATCACTCGCATGGGGCTCGTCTACAACGACAACAAACACTTCTTCGGAATGGCATTCCGCTTCCACTCATTCGACTACCGCAACCGCCACGTCAATATGAACAACTCCTTCGCCTACCTCCATTTCTATGCAGGCATCAACTTCAAGAAGAAAAAGCAGTTCAGATAATTTTTCTCCAACTTTTTCCGAAAACACAGAAAACAAACCTTTTTTCTTGCTAACTTTGCGACAGAAATAAACGCATCGTTGTTCAATGAATTCCGAGTATTCCGAGTATTCCCTCTATCCTCATTAAACTTTAAACCTTAAACTTTAAACTAAAAAAATGATTCTCACACTCAAACGTATTCCCATGCGGGCAGGAAAACCCTATCAGGTCGGCCGACTCTACATCGACGGCACTTACTTCTGCGACACCATCGAAGACCAGGACCGTGGGCTCCGTCAGTCCATGCCTCTCGCTGAAATCAAGCGCGTCAAGGTAAAGCACCAGACTGCCATCCCTCTTGGCACCTACCGTGTGCTGCTCAACCAAGTCTCTCCAAAATTTTCAAGAAAACGCTACTACAACGATTTCTGCCAGGGCAAAGTCCCGCGTCTGCAGAATGTCCCCGGATTCGAAGGCATCCTCATCCATTGTGGCACTGACCACAACTCCACGTCCGGATGCATCATCGTTGGCTTCAACACCGTCGTCGGACGCGTCACCTCCAGCCAACTCTGCTTCGAACGGCTCTACAAACGTCTCCTCACCGCCACCGAACCCATCTACATCGAGATCAAGTAGAGACGCCCCGTGGGGCGTCTTGTAACTTCCCTGTCCGTATGGCAAAGCTCAATGTTGACCCTGCAAAATCCATGCAAGTCTCACAAATTCTATGTTTTTTGATCTACAGAGTGTTGGATTTGAATTGATTTGTGAGATTTCTGTGCGAAGCACACTCCTTGTCTTTATTACACACCCTTCCCTTATCCTTTTTCTCCCTTGCATAAAACAAAAAAATCAAAAGGTTTTTTACGTTAACCTTTTGATTTCCAATTTTGTAGCGAGAAAGGGACTTGAACCCTTGACCTTCGGATTATGAAGCGTTTCGCTTGATTGTAATGTGTTGAGGGTGA
>CAMOTI010000125.1 GCA_946625675.1 uncultured Prevotellaceae bacterium
CAACATGAATGCCATAAATCAAACATCAAGAATAACACATAAGTGTCAACGATGTCCTGATACAAAGTGTCAACGATGTCCTGATACAAAAGTGTCAACGATGTCCTGATACACGGCATTTAAAGTTTAAAGTTTAAAGTTTAATGTAGAATGTGATACTAAAGGGGATTCAAGTGGCATGGCAGTCCTATTCTGTGGCAGGAGTGTTTTTTCACGGGCTTTTGCAGTCTTGACGCGCACAATGCGTTTTTCACACTCTCGATTCCGTCGTTCCATTTCGTAGCATAAAGTGCAGCCGCGTCCGGTACTTTGCCGGTGAGCCATCGCCAGAGGGCATAGGCCGTCAGCACGTCTTCTAACAGGCCGTATACGCCCGGCGTCTTGTCTTCCTCTCCGTCTTCCCTGAGGGTTCCCGACAATTCGGATGGTGACGTCTCTTCAGCGGCGGGCCAGGCAGGGATGGGGAAGGGGAGAGGTGTGGAGGTGTTGATTTCCCATGTCACGCTCTCGGCCGTGTACTCGCCCCGGGCTACGAGCAGTGGCAGGATCCGGCTCTCGGTGAGGCGTGCTCCCTCTCTGATGAACGAGAACAGGAGCGAACGGTCCGACGGACGGATGCGTAGTTGACTGAAGCGTCCCACATACTGGTTGGAGAAGGTGCGCTCTTCTGTCGTGGCGCGTGCTTCGTCGCTGGCATGCTCTGCTGCATGGCGTGCCAGATAGGCTGTCTCCATCATGCAACGTTCAAATACGTCTTGAAAATCAATGGTCATGGTAGTAGATTTAGAGTTGAGAGTTTAAAGTTGAGAGTTTAGAGTGATTTCCGATAGTTGTAGGGACTTACTTTATGTATGTCCGGAATAAATTATCCAAGTTCAAGAGTAACTACACTATTCACTTCGTGGAATCTTTTCACTATTCACTATTCACTATTGCTCTTCGTGTTTTTCTTGATTGACGCTGCAAAGTTACATGGAATTTTCGTTCGTTTTCCACGTTTTCGGAAAAAGTGACGTTTTTTTTGATTTTTTTTCGTAACTTTGCAAGTTCAAGTGGGTAACAATTAGAAAATGACGAAACTCAGACATATATTTTTGGCTGTTGCGGCTTTGTGGTGCGCGATGTTGGCTTATGCCCAGGGCGATGCTGAGGGCAAGACTCAACCCGATGTCGACCTGAAACCGGAAATTGAAGAGGTGGGTGATTCCACGGGCATGCGTCTGCAGGTATCGCTTATCACGTGCGACCCGGGCGACGACGCCTACCAGATGTTCGGACATACGGCTTTGCGTATCCGCGACCTGAACAACCCGCTCTACGACTTCGCCTACAACTACGGCGTGTTCGACAGCCGACGCGATAACTTCATCTACTATTTCGTGAAGGGAGAGACGGACTATGTCCTGTCGGTTGACCCGGCTGGATTTTTCCTCGGACGCTACTCCGAGCGTTACGGCATCCCGATGCGAGAGCAGGTGCTCAACCTCACCGACGAGCAGAAGAGCGAACTGACACGCTTGCTCGAAATCAACGCACAGAAGGAAAACCGGACCTACCGCTACAATTTCCTCTACGACAACTGCACCACGCGAGCCACGAAAATTCTGGAGAAGGCAGTGGAGAAGACCGGAGGAAAGGTGGTCTACGCCAAGAAACCGGATGAATACGAGCAGACAACGTTCCGCGACATCCTACATCGATTTACCGCACCTTCTCCCTGGCTGGAGTTCGGAATAGACTTCGTGCTCGGTGCGGAAGTGGACAGCCCGCGTTCACAGCAGGAGCAGATGTTCATCCCAGCTGTGTATGAGAGCGAGCTCGACGAGGCGCTTATCCAGCAGAAGGACGGCAGCACGGAAAAGATAGTAAGCCGAAAAGACGACATCGCTCCTGTGGGGCAGAAAGAGGTGGCGGAGAAGTTTCCGCTATCGCCGTTTATGGCCTTCTCCATCCTCCTGCTGCTGGTCATCGGCATGGCGGTGGTGGACATCATGAGGGGAAAACTGTCATCATGGCTCGACATCGCCGGATTTTTCCTCAGAGGGATGGCAGGGTTCCTCGTGGCCTTCCTCTTCTTCTTCAGCGAACATCCGGCAGTGGGGAGCAACTGGCTCGTGCTGGCCTTCAATCCGCTGGTGTTCATCATGATTCCCGATATCGTCTTCTCCACCTGGCAGGAGCGCTTTATGGCCGGCATCACCATACGAGGCCGACGTTACGACTGGTTTGAACTTGTCAATTTGGCAGTACTTCTGTTCACACTGGCCCTGTTCGTTCTGCCACTACAGACACTCAACATCGCCATGCTCCCGTTGGTATTGTCTTTGCTGGTGAGGTCCGTAACGAGAATCGTCGTTCTCGGAAAAATTTGCGGGAAGAAGAAAGAGAATAATAATAAGGATGTCTAGAATCTCTAGAAAATCTAGAATCTCTAGAGCCTCTAGCCCCAACTAACCTCACTCTCAACTCTCAACTCTAAACTAAAAAATATAATACATGGGATTTAACAGTTTTATTAGCAAGCTTTTCGGCAACAAGGCTTCGCGCGACTTGAAGGCGCTGCGACCGATTGTCGACAAAGTGAACGCGGTATATCCGGACATACAGAAACTCTCCAACGACGAGTTGCGCGCACGCACCACCCAGATTCGTGCCGACTTGCAGGAGATGGTGAAGCCCAAACGCAAGGAAATCGAAGCGCTCAGGCAGAAAATCCAGGAGACCGAAATTGAGAAGCGTCAGCCGATTTTCAGTGAGATAGACAAAATCGAGAAGGAAATACTCGATGAGTTTGAGAAAGGCCTCGACAACTACCTCCCTGAAGTGTTCGCCATCGTGAAGGACACAGCACGGCGATTCACCGAGAATCAGGAAATCGAGGTGACTGCCACAGACTTCGACCGCGAGTTGGCTCAGAGCCACGACTTCGTAGAAGTGGAGGGCGACAAGGCCACTTGGTTCAACTCATGGGAAGCCGGAGGAAACGAGACGGTGTGGAACATGATCCACTACGACGTGCAGCTCATCGGTGGTGCCGTGCTCCATCAGGGAAAAATCGCGGAGATGGCAACCGGTGAGGGTAAGACCCTCGTGGCCACGCTCCCTGTATTCCTCAATGCGCTGACAGGAAACGGCGTACACGTGGTGACGGTGAACGACTACCTCGCCAAGCGTGACTCCGAGTGGATGGGACCGCTCTATATGTTCCACGGACTATCTGTGGACTGCATCGACAAGCACCGACCCAATTCCGACGAGCGTAGGAGAGCATACCAGGCTGACATCACCTTCGGTACGAACAACGAGTTCGGCTTCGACTACCTCCGCGACAACATGGCCATGAACCCGGCAGAACTCGTGCAGAGGGCACACAACTATGCCATCGTCGACGAGGTGGACTCCGTGCTTATCGACGACGCGCGTACGCCACTCATCATCTCAGGACCTGTACCCAAGGGAGAGGTTCAGATGTTTGAGGAATACTGCCCTATCGTAGAAAAACTCGTTGAGGCTCAGCGCAAACTCACCAACGACTACCTCACGAAGGCCAAGAAACTCATCTACTCCGACGACCAGAAGGAAGTGGAAGAGGGATTCCTGGCTCTCTTCCGCGCATATAAGGGTATGCCGAAGAACAACGCGCTCATCAAGTTCCTCTCTGAGGACGGCATCAAGAGCGGACTGCTCAAGACTGAGGCCATCTACATGGAGAACAACAACCGCCGTATGCATGAGGCCACCGACCCTCTCTTCTTCGTCGTGGAGGAGAAGTTCAAGCAGGTGGACATGACCGACAAGGGAAACCAGCTCGTGGCCAACATCGTCAAGGACGACAACTTCTTCGTCCTGCCCGACATCACCACACAGCTGGCTGAACTCGACAGCCAGAATCTGAGCGAGGAGGAGCGTCTGGAGAAGAAGGACGCAGCCATGCAGGACTATGCTGTCAAGTCGGAACGCGTACACACGATGCAGCAGCTGCTCAAGGCATACACCATGTTTATCAAGGACGATGACTATGTCGTGATGGACGGAGAGGTGAAAATCGTGGACGAGCAGACCGGACGTATCATGGAGGGACGCCGATGGAGCGACGGACTCCACCAGGCCGTGGAGGCCAAGGAGCGCGTGAAGGTGGAGGCTGCAACACAGACCTTCGCAACCATCACACTGCAGAACTACTTCCGTATGTACCACAAGCTGGCTGGTATGACTGGTACAGCCATCACGGAGGCTGGAGAGTTCTGGAACATCTACAAGCTCGACGTCGTGGAAATTCCGACGAACAAGCCTGTCGCACGTATCGACATGAACGACCGCGTATACCGAACCAACCGTGAGAAATACAAAGCGGTCATCGAAGAAATACAACGCATGGTGGAAGCGGGAAGACCGGTGCTCGTCGGAACCACATCCGTGGAAATCTCCGAGATGCTCTCGAAGATGCTCACGCTTCGACATATCGAGCACAACGTGCTCAACGCCAAGCTGCATCAGGCCGAGGCCGACATCGTGGCACAGGCTGGACAGAAGTCCATCGTCACCATCGCAACGAACATGGCCGGTCGTGGTACCGACATCAAGCTCTCGCCTGAGGTCAAGGCGGCGGGAGGACTTGCCATCATCGGAACGGAGCGACATGAGAGCCGACGCGTAGACCGCCAGCTCCGTGGACGTGCAGGACGTCAGGGCGACCCTGGTACCTCCGTCTTCTATGTGTCGCTCGAAGACAAGCTCATGCGTCTGTTCGCTTCTGAGCGTATCGCCAACATCATGGACCGTCTCGGATTCAAGGAGGGTGAGATGATTGAGCACCCCATGATCAACAAGTCCATCGAAAGGGCACAGAAGAAAGTGGAGGAGAACCACTTCGGCGTGCGTAAGCGCCTGCTTGAGTACGACGACGTGATGAACAAGCAGCGTAAGGTCATCTACGAGCGCAGACGCCACGCCCTCATGGGAGAACGTATCGGAATGGACATCTCCAATATGTTCTGGGACCGAGTGGTCAGAATCATGAACAACAGCGACTACGGAGAGTGCAAGGAGCGGTTCCTCACCATATTCGCCATGGAATATCCGTTCACGGCCGAGGAGCATGAGGACATCAGCCGCGACAAGCGTGAGGACATGGCTTTCGAGAAGGTGCTCGCGAAATTCAAGGAGCGCGGAGACCGTCTCGCTGCCACAGCATGGCCCGTCATCAAGGACGTGTATGAGAACCGCGGCCACCAGTACGAGAACATCCTCGTGCCGCTCACCGACGGACGGCGCACCTATCAGATATCTGTACCGCTGAAGGAGGCATACGAGACAGAGGGCAAGAACATCATCACTGCCTTCGAGAAGGCAATCCTGCTCCACACCATCGACGAGGAATGGAAGGAGAACCTGCGACAGCTCGACGAACTGCAGCATTCCGTGCAGAGCGCCAGCTACGAGCAGAAGGACCCGCTCGTGATTTTCAAACTCGAGTCGGTGAACCTCTTCGACAACATGATCAACCTCATCAACGACGGAACGGTGAGCGTGCTCATGCGCGTGAAACTGCCGATGCCAGACCCTGAGGAAATCCGACAGGCACAGGAACAGCAGGCACGCCGGCGTCAGGCTGAGGGACAGCAGAACCTCGACGAGCTCTCCGACACGCAGAAGGCCATGCAGAAAGCCGCGGCAAACGCCGGAGCAGCAGGCGGACCCCAAGGACCTCGCCAGCGCACGCCGATAGTGAACAATGCGCCGAAGGTGGGACGTAACGACCCATGTCCTTGCGGATCGGGCAAGAAATACAAGGCCTGCCACGGAAAAGGAATTGTGTAAACTTCGAAGCCTCGATTCTTCGAGGAATCGAAACTTCAATAATGCTAATTGATAAAAGAAAAGACAATAAGATGAATAAGATCATTGTGGCTGTCGACGGATTTTCTTCTTGCGGAAAAAGCACCATAGCCAAGGCGGCTGCCAGTGCTTTCAAGTATATCTATATCGACACCGGTGCCATGTACCGCACTGTCACACTCTACGCCATGCGGGAAGGCATGATAAGCGGGGAGGGGGAAGAAAAGACGGTGGATAAAGAGCGTCTGCAACAGGCCATCGACGCTGGAAAGCTGAAAGTGGACTTCACGCTCGACCCCGACACCAACAAACCTCTGGCACGGCTCAACGGTGAGGTGGTGGAAGGCGAAATCCGTGGACTCGAGGTGTCCAACAACGTGAGCAACGTCTCTGCCATTCCTTTCGTCAGGGAGTTCCTCACGTCCCAGCAGCGGGAGATGGGCAAGGAGAAGGGTATCGTGATGGACGGACGCGACATCGGAACGGTCGTATTCCCCGATGCGGAACTCAAACTCTTCGTCACCGCTTCACCTGAGGTAAGGGCTCAGCGACGCTACGATGAACTCCAGCGCAAGGGCGACACGGAAGTGAAATACGAAGATGTGCTGAAAAACATCCAGGAGCGCGACTATCTCGACACACACCGCGAGCTGGCACCGCTCAAACAGGCAGACGACGCCATCGTTATCGACAACTCCAACCTCACCATCGCTGAACAGGACGAACTCGTCAGCAGATACGTGCAGGAAGCCATCGACAAAGCCAACAAATAAATAAAAACGCACGGCTCGTCTTTTCTTTCAAAGGCGGCCGTGCGTTTTTTTTCGAGGCTTTGCCTCCTCGTTTCTTCGTTTTTTCGTTTCTTCGCTTTCTCGATTATTCGAATCCAAACTCCCCTGTCATTCTTCCCTCTAAACTCTCAATGAAACAGCCGTCCGCATGGCTCTTTAAACTTTAAACTTTAAACATTAAACTTTAATCTAGCAACATGCTCGTTGAAATCGACGAAGGATCCGGCTTCTGCTTCGGTGTGACTACTGCCATCCGAAAGGCGGAGGAAGAACTGGCAACGGAGGGAAATCTCTATTGCCTGGGCGACATCGTGCATAACGGAAGGGAATGTGAGCGGCTCCGTACGATGGGACTTATCACCATCGAACATGAGCAGATGGAGACGCTCCACGATGCAAAAATCCTCTTCAGGGCACATGGCGAGCCGCCTACCACCTATGAGAAGGCGGAACACAACGCGCTCACCGTCATCGACGCCACCTGCCCGGTGGTGCTCAACCTCCAGCGGCGTATCAAGCGGGAATACAACGAAAACCGCGGCAGCAACACCCAGATTGTCATTTACGGAAAAAACGGACATGCGGAGGTGGTGGGACTCGTGGGGCAGACCGAAGGGACTGCCATCGTGGTGGAAAAACCGGAGGATGCTGAGAAACTCGACGTGTTGAAAAACATATCGCTCTATTCACAGACCACCATGTCGCTCGATGGATTCCGCCAGATCATCGACATTATCGCCCGAAGGATGGATGCCACAAATTCTGTGGCCAAGAACGTACTGACCAATGACAAGGGGTTGGTATTCAAGTATTTCGATACGGTATGCCGACAGGTGGCAAACCGATTCAGCGACATCAGCCGCTTCGCAGAGAAACATGACGTCATCGTGTTTGTGGCAGGAAAGAAAAGCAGCAACGGGAAAGTGCTTTTTTCGCAGTGCCGCAAGGTGAATGCCAACTCCTATCTCATCGGACAGCCCGACGAAATCAACCCGCACTGGTTTCAGACGGCACAGTCGGTCGGGATCTGCGGCGCCACGTCCACGCCCAAATGGCTCATGGAGCAATGCCGGGAGAAAATTTTAAGTTTGAACTTTGAACTTTGATATCTGAACTTACTAATGCCAATTGCTCCTCATCCGGATGGCTAAACCTCAATTTTCGTGCAAGCGAGAGCAGAATGAAGCTTGCTTCAATTATGCCGAGCGCAGCCGAAAATCATGCCAATAAATCTCAAATTTCAAAGTCTCTGTCCGGATGGCTAAACCTCAAACCTCAAATCTCAAATCTCAAAGTCTTTGTCCGGATGGCTAAACCTCAAATCTCAAATCTCAAATTTCAAAGTCTTTGTCCGGATGGCTAAACCTCAAACCTCAAATCTCAAATTTCAAATTTCAAATTATTCCATGTTTCAGTTCAAACAATTCTCTGTCTCGCATGACCGATGCGCCATGAAAGTGGGCACCGACGGCGTGCTCCTCGGCGCATGGGCTGCAGCTGAGGACAAACGCAACGTACTCGACATCGGCACCGGCACAGGCCTCATCGCCCTGATGATGGCGCAGCGTTGTCCGTATGCCAAGATCTGGGGCATCGACATCGACGCGGACGCCGTGGAGCAGGCGAGAGAAAACCGCGACCGTTCTCCGTGGACCGACCGCATCACAATCCTCGAATCCGATTTCTGTCATCCGTTTGTCATTCAAGGGTATCTGTTCGATGCCATCGTCTCCAATCCACCGTTCTTCAAGGAGCAGGTCCATGCACCCGACCAGCAACGGGAGCTGGCACGCCGACAGGATGCGCTGCCCTTGCCACAGCTGATGAAGAACGCGGCACCGATGCTCGCTGAGGGTGGCACATTCTCTATCATCCTCCCGCTCGCCTCTGTCAACGATGCGGTAGGGGAGGCCGCCATCAACGGACTTTTCCTCACTCGACGCTGCAACGTCATCACCACTGAAGGAAAAGCGCCCAAACGCGCCATGCTGGAATTCTCCAACCATATCCGCCCTGCACTCCAGTCCTCCATCACCATCTACAACGAAAAACACCTCTACACACCGGAATTTATCGAACTCACACGCGACTTCTATTATAATATGTGATTTCGCACCGTCTGCTTCATTTGAATGCCATCCATAGCAGACTATCGTCTTGTCTTCATGGCTCCTCGTCTTCCTGTCTTCATCAAAAAAACGAGGCAACTTATTTTTACGGTTACTAAAAAGTGTTAAATCGACACTTTTTTGTCCGTCTCGTCAAAAACTATGATATTTGTATGGTTTTTCGACTCTTTTTCCTTAACTTTGCAATTAAGGAGCAGAATTAAACAATTTTTTCACTACAAACTAACTTCATTATGATGCTACGACACCTTTTTTTCGCTCTGGCGATTTGTGCGACAGCTGACTTGGCCGCACAGGACAATCAAAGCAACGAGAACAACGGGAACAACCCGCCGAGGAGAAGACGTGAATTCAGGTTCGACGAAAAGAACCCGGACGTACACGACCCAGTACTTGCTTACGAGAACGGCACCTACTACATCTTCAGCACTGGATTCAATGTGGGAAGCATGACTTCCCAGGACCTCAAGACTTGGAAGCCGGGAAGGGGAGTGCTCCCGGAGACGCCGCAGTGGGCTGTCGACCAGATACGCGGCTACCGGGGACACACGTGGGCACCAGACATCTGCAAAGTGGGTGACAAGTGGTATCTCTATTATTCCTGCTCCTCTTTCGGAAAGAACACATCTGCCATCGGAGTGGCCGTCAACAAGACGCTCAACCCCGAATCTCCTGACTACAAATGGGAAGACCTCGGAAAGGTCATCGAGTCGAAGCGGGGAGACGACTACAACTGCATCGACCCCAACCTCATCATCGACGACAAGGGTAACCCATGGCTTTCCTTTGGTTCTTTCTGGGACGGCATTCAGCTCGTTCAACTCGAAAAGGACTTGAAAACACCTGTAGGCAAGCCACAGACCATCGCACGCCATACCAATCCCGATGCTGTGCCGGAAGAGGGTATCGAGGCGAACAACAACGAGATTGAGGCGCCTTTCATCATCAAGGAAGGCAAGTACTACTATCTCTTCGCGTCTGCTGGACTATGCTGCCGCGGCATGCGCAGCACGTACCACACCATCGTGGGGCGCTCGAAGAAAATCACCGGACCATACAAGGACCAGAAAGGCAAGCTCATGACAAAGGGTGGGGGAACCACGCTCATCGGAAGGGACGACAAATATGTGGGCGCCGGACATAACGGAGCAGCTAAGGTCAACGGACAGTGGTTCTTCGTGGCTCACGGCTACGACCGCGCGCTCAACGGGGCATCAAAGCTCGTCGTCAAGAAAATCAATTTCCACAAAGGATGGCCGGTTCTCTCCGACCTCTGATAACAATCTGCTTACGGGACACCCATTCGGGTGTCCCGTTCCTTTGGAACTCTTAGTGTTCTTCCTTTTTCTTTGTCTCCAAAAAAGCGGATAATCCATATAAAGGGATGTTGTGAATGTTTTGATTACACATATATGGCAAGGTGGATGTTTTTATGGCTGTCTCTGGCTCATATTTCTGACAGAAAAGAGTGAAACTACGGGAGGTCAGATTCTCACCTGATTTTACTTCTATCGGAACGACCATCCCTTCTTTCTGAATGATGAAGTCGACCTCGGATGTGCTACGCTCGTTCGTCCAATATCCTATATAGTCGAGCGAAATGTGTTTTAATTCCTGCATGACGAATTGCTCTGTCAGTGCTCCCTTGAATTCTGTGAAAATGGAGTTGCCGTCAAGGAGTGTCTTTGCATCTAATCCTGAAGAAGCAGAGAGAAGTCCTACATCCAACATGAACAATTTAAACACTTGCATGTCTTGATAGGCTTTTAGCGGAATTTTAGGAGTGTTAACCCTTTGGGATTTATGAATCAGGCCACAGTCTAAAAGCCACATTATCGCCAACTCGAAGTCTTTGGCTCTCGCACCCTGACGGATCACTCCATAGATGAATTTCTTGTTCTCTTTGCTCAGTTGTGCTGGCAGACTGTTCCACACCATTTCGAGTCTTGGCACTAATTCCCTTGGTACGTGCTTCGAGAAATCGGATTGGTACGACCGAAGAATTTCATGCTGTAGCGTGCGAGCCTCAAAGTAGTCATGTGAGTCAATCCAGGACTGAACCACTTCAGGCATCCCTCCTATAAAGAGATAGGTCTTTAATAATGAGGTGATCTCATTATGGAAAGGAAGAATCAAATCCCATCTCTTTTGCCACATGACTTCAACCAAATTCTCTTTACCGTTGGCCAACAGAAATTCTTTGAACGACATGGGGTAGAGGTCAAGGAATGATACTTTTCCAACAGGAAAAGACTGATTCTGGTGAATTGACATACCGAGCAGAGAACCGGCTGACACTATGGCATATTGAGGAGCATTTTCACAGAAATATTTTAAGGATGTGACACCGCCTTCCACTGCTTGTATCTCGTCGAAAATAATGAGCGTGTTGGAGTAGTCAATCTTCTTCCCGTGAAACAACTCCAGTTCCGCTATAATACGGGTCGTGTTGAAATCCTGTTTGAACAAATTTTTAAACAGCTGCTCATTCTCGAAATTTACATATAAGGTCTCTGTAAAACATTGCTTGCCGAATTCTTTCATCAGCCAGGTCTTGCCTGTTTGACGGGCACCACGGATGATGAGGGGTTTGCGTTTCTCCTGTGACTTCCATTTCTGTAATTCTTGTAATGCATCGCGTATCATATCTTTTTTTGGCAAAGATACCATTTTTCTTTCTTTAAAACAAATATATCTTGATAAAAGTGTAGTTGGACTGCATTTTTATCTTGATAAAAGTGTGGTTGGAATGCATTTTTATCTTGATAAAAGTGTGGTCTTCATACAAAAAAATCTTGATAAAAGTGTAGTCAGATTGCATTTTTATCTTGATAAAAGTGTGATTTTTGTACAAAAATAACTTGATAAAAGTGTAGAAGTGTTCTTGGAGGCAGGACATCGCTTGGGGGTGTGGGCGTCTCGCCCGCACAATTCTCATGCAAGCGAATACAGAGCCAAGCTTGCATGAGCTATGTTGAGCGCAGCCGAGAATCAGCGAAGCTAATCGGCCGGCGAATCACAGCCTAACCACGCCGTTTAATCTTTTTCCACAAATATTCCCGTAGTAAAATCACATCACAGACACTCCAACCCGAAATTTACGCTGTGATTTTTTTTCTTTCCGACCTTCTGCAATACTCATATCTAATACTGAAATCTTTTTTGTTCAGAAGGTAAAAAAAATGTCGTTTTTGTTACATTTTGCAATTTATCGCACGTTTTTGTTATATTTCTTATATCAATAGTTACATTTCTTATATCAATTTTGGTGTTTTTGTGGTAATTTTGCACAGAATTTGGGAAACAATACAAATTGTACGCGACAAGACATCAGTATTTATTGTTTTAGGATGAGCCGAAAAGACAATCCTATTTGACTTATGATTTGTGCGATCTCTGACCTATTTTTGAAATGATTACATGCTGTAAGGCTTTTATCTTGGCAACATACAACAGGGGGATATTCGAGCAAGAATGAAATAATAAACAAAATACTGATTTGAATAATTTACTTTTTTATCGTTTAACTTAAACTATTTTTTCAAAACAATCATGATGAAGAAATTCATTTTAGGCATGTTCTAAAAATTAGCTTTAGGCTGTGTTTAGACTATTTTTGAGCAGATTTGCCCGCAAACTCGCAGAAGCGTAGCGAGCTACGGTTCAAA
>CAMOTI010000126.1 GCA_946625675.1 uncultured Prevotellaceae bacterium
GAGTTCGACGAATTATATAATAAAGTAAGTTGGTTATATACAGCTCTTTCCATATAGACGCATGACTTCTTTTTATTTTGTTTCTTCACATGAATGTTCATGAATGACCACGAATTTCCGAATTTGTCAGATGAGCAGAGTCAAACTTGCTTGAACTATGCCATGACAAAGAGGAAATCATGAAATAATTATCATGAATTAATATTTTTAATTGACATGAATTATTACGAACACTAATTTCCGAATTTGTCAGATGAGCAGAGTCAAACTTGTTTGAACTATGCCATGACAAAGAGGAAATCATGAAATAATCTGAACGAATTTTCACGAATAGTTTTTTTAACACTAATGTCCATGAATGACCACGAATGGGTCATGTAATAATTCTTTATTTTCATCGAACTCACGTTAATTAGTGAGACAATTCAAAAGAACCAAATGACTATGGCAAAGGAAGAAAAAATTATAAAGAAGAAAATAGAGAATTTAACTCTGACATCAGCATTTGAGATGATATATGAAGAATCTTGCGATAGTAAACTCTCATCAGAGTTCTACAATACTTGCAATGACGTTATGATTTTTGTCAGCAAGGAATTAAATGTTACCCATTTTCAATCGATTATGCTTGCCATACTCGCAAATAATTTGGATTCAGCATTCGAACGACGTTTCCTTTACAAGATATGTTTTGATAAACCGACCGAAAGCAAAGTTACTGAAATTTTTGTAATGGCAGATGATTTCTGCATTATCTGACAGCCGTCCCGGGCATCGGGCCCTCGATGGCTGGTGCGGACGGGGACGTCCACGCCCCCAGCCGATGTCGTTTGGGGCTGCACACGGAAATGTCGTAGGTTGGGATGATTGCAACCTGAACTCTGACAAATTGTTGCCAAAATGATAGGAAAACACTGTTTTTTTGAGTGAAAATACAGAAAAAGTCTACTTTTTTGCTTGATTTTGCGAAAAAATTAATACATTTGTAAAGTTTTTTGAAAACTAACTGCTTTTATCATCAAGAAAACGAATCATCAACAATAACAAATAGTTCTTATGGAGAAGATAGACAAGCTCGACTTGCAAATCATGAAAATCATCGCAAGCAACGCCCGCATCCCGTTCAAGGAGGTGGCCACCGCCTGCGGAGTGTCACGTGCTGCCATCCATCAGCGCGTGCAGCGACTGATCGACTTGAACGTGATCGTTGGTTCCGGTTATCACGTGAATCCCAAAAGCCTCGGCTATTCCACTTGCACCTACGTAGGCATCCGTCTGGAGAAGGGCTCGATGTACAAGAAGGTGGTGGACCAGCTGAAGAATATTCCAGAAATTGTGGAATGTCATTTCACGACAGGCCCTTACACGATGCTTGTGAAGCTGTACGCCCGCGACAACGAGCAGCTGATGGACCTGCTGAACAACCGGATTCAGGGCATTCAGGGAGTGGACTCTACAGAGACGCTCATCTCGCTCGACCAGAGTATCAAGAAAGAAATACCGATACGTCCTGTTGAGGATGTAGACGAAATGGAAGAGGGGGAGGAATAGGCATGCATTTCGACGGACTACTGATAGGAGCCTGCACGTTCTTGATTATCGGGCTCTTCCATCCGCTGGTGATCAAGATGGAGTATTACTGGGGCACGAAGCTGTGGTGGACCTGGCTGCTGGCCGGTCTTATCGGTCTGGGACTTTCGCTCTTCATCGATAACGTCACGATTTCCGCTATCCTCGGCTCTTTCTCTTTTTCTGCTTTCTGGGGCATCGGAGAGTTGTTTGCGCAGGAGAAACGCGTTCAGAAAGGATGGTTTCCCCGCAATCCGAAACGGAAATACAAGTGGGACAAGTGATGATTACTTTGAACTTTATTGACATGATTTTCGGCTGCGCTCAACAAAGCTTAAGCAAGCTTGGCTTTGTATTCGCTTGCACGAAAATTGAGGTTTGAGGTTTGAACTTTTGCCATCCGGATGATTTAGTTGAAAGTTGAAAGAGCCATGCGGACGGGAGGTTTGGCTGAAAGTTGAAAGAGCCTTATTGAGGGATTATAGTTACAAGACGCCCCGCGGGGCGTCTCTACTTTTTATGCGAAGAAGGGTTGGAAGGCATCGTTGAGCTCGGGGGAGTCGCCGAGCTGTCCGTTGACCACGCATACGGTGTCGACCTGTGCGCGTACGGCGAGCTTCATGTCGGATGCACGGAAGATGTCCTGCATGAACACGTATTTGATGCCCTCTTTCTTGAGCCAGAGCTTAGAGACGAACTCGTCTCCACTTTTCAGTGGTACCTTGAACTGCATGGTGATGCGTGCCACCACCGCGTCGGTGCCCTGCTCGTGTAGCTTGGCGAAGCTGATGCCGTGGTCAAGTAGAAACTCATGACGAGTGTGCTCCAGGTAGTGCTGATAGTTCGCGTTGTTGACGATACCCTGAAGGTCGCATTCGTAGTCACGCACTTTCATGTTGAGCTCGAAAATGTATTTTGCCATATTTTTGCGTTTGATTTTGGGTAATTTTTATGCGAAGTTAGTGAAAAATTGTCAAATAACGCACAAAGGGGTTTTAAAATCGGCATAAACGTGGGATGAATCATTGATTTTTTGTAACTTTGCAAATTGTATGTGCGTATTTCATGCAGCCATACATGCCGACAGTCCGCATCAAGGATTGTCGTTCATCGAAAATTATAATAATCAACTTATAGATGAAAAGTTACAGGTTAGTCAACAACGTCACGGGCTGGCTTGTGTTCGCCATCGCCGCGTTCACCTACTGCTCCACCATCGAGCCGTCAGCCAGCTTTTGGGATTGTCCTGAGTTTATCACCACAGCAGAGAAGATGGAGGTGGGCCACCCGCCAGGAGCCCCTTTCTTCATGATTTTCGGCAAGTTTTTCACGTTGTTTGCCAGCGACGCCACACAGGTGGCCAAGATGGTGAACATCATGTCGGCCTTGCTCAGCGCCGGCTGTATCCTCTTCCTCTTCTGGAGTGTCACCCATCTGGCCAAGAAGCTTATAGCCAGTGATGAGAAAGAGATGACCACCGCCCAGCTGATAGCCATCATGTCCAGCGGTGTGGGTGGTGCGCTGATATATACCTGGAGCGACACCTTCTGGTTCAGCGCCGTGGAAGGCGAGGTATATGCCTTCTCCTCCTTCTTCACAGCCTTGGTGTTCTGGCTGATACTGAAATGGGAGGACAATGCCGACAACCCCCACAGCGACAAGTGGCTGGTGCTGATCTCCTATCTCGTGGGCCTGAGCATCGGTGTCCACCTGCTCAACCTCCTTTGTATTCCCGCCATCGTGCTCGTGTTCTATTTCAAGAAGACGAAGGAGCCGAATCTGAAAGGGGCTTTGGCAGTGCTGGGCGTGTCAGTCGTGATTGTTGCCGCAGTGCTTTATGGCATGGTGCCGGGCATCACGAAAGTGAGCGGCTGGTTTGAGCTGATGTTTGTCAACGGAATGGGCATGCCATTCAACACGGGACTGTATATCTATATTCTTATCCTGCTGGCTGCTTTGGTGTGGGCCCTTTGGACCACTCATATGAAAGAGCTGAGCCGTCAGTCGAAGATTGCGTTCCTCGTCTGCACCGCGCTGCTCGGCATACCTTTCTACGGACATGGAGCAGGCAGTATGGTCATCGGCATCCTCGTGCTGGCAGCGCTGGCATTTATCCTCTTTGCCAATGTGGGTGGCAAGGTGACCTCCAGACTCCTGAACACGGTGCTGCTCTGCATGACCCTCATCACGGTGGGTTATTCCAGCTATGCCGTCATCGTCATCCGCTCCACAGCCAACCCTCCGATGGACCAGAACTCTCCTGAGGACGTGTTCACCCTGGCAGAGTATCTTGGCCGTGAGCAGTATGGCGACCGTCCGCTCTTCTGGGGCCCGACCTATGCGAGCGAGCCCGAAGTCGACGAGGCGAAGTCGATGTACAAGATAGACGAGGGCGCTCCCAAGTACATGCGCAAAGAGAAGCACGACGAAAGCGAGAAAGACGAATATATCGAGATGCCAGGAAAGATGGACTATATTTACAGTTCCGATCAGTGTATGTTCTTCCCGCGCATCTACAGCAAGCAGCACGCCAAGGCCTATCAGGGATGGATAGGGACTCCCAACACGAAGCGTGTGAGCTACGGCTACAACGAGAACGGCTACGTGGACATCCCCTCGTTCGGCGACAACATGACCTATTTCATCAACTATCAGGTGAACTTCATGTACTGGCGCTATTTCCTCTGGAACTTCGCAGGCCGTCAGAACGACATCCAGAACCAGGGCGGCGAGCTTGAGCATGGCAACTGGATCACCGGCTTCTCGTTCATCGACGACGCGATGTACGGCGACCAGGACGCTCTTCCGACCGACCTGAAGGAGAACAAGGGCCACAATGTGTTCTACTGCCTCCCGCTGCTGCTTGGTCTGCTGGGCTTCTTCTGGCAGGCATTCAAGGGCAAGGAAGGCATCCAGCAGTTCTGGGTGGTGTTCTTCCTCTTCTTCATGACCGGTCTTGCCATCGTGCTCTACCTGAACCAGACCCCCGGCCAGCCCCGTGAGCGTGACTACGCCTACGCCGGCTCCTTCTATGCCTTCGCCATGTGGTGCGGACTGGGTGTTGCTGCCATCTACGACTGGCTGAAACGCCTGGGGAAGACCTCTGAGATTATCGCTGCCTGCGTGGCCGTGGTTCCGGCAATTGCCGTCCCGGCTCAGATGGTGAGCCAGACCTGGGACGACCATGACCGCAGCGGACGCTATATCTGCCGTGACTTCGGCCTCAACTACCTCGAGACCGTTCCGCACGACGGAGTCATCTTCACCAACGGCGACAACGACACCTTCCCGCTATGGTACAATGAGGACACGGAGGGCAACCGCACGGACGTCCGTGTGTGCAACCTGTCATACCTGCAGACCGACTGGTATATCGACCAGATGAAGCGTCCCGCATTCTCCGGAGAGGGTCAGTCCTCCCCTCTGCCCATCTCATGGAAGCGCTATGAGTATGTGACGGGCGAGCATGAGGCGATAGAGGTGAATCCCCCGGTGGGCCGCGACGAGAACGGCGACTTCATCCGGATGTCGGACGTCATCAAGGATGCCTACGAGAACGACCCGGAATACTCCCGTAAAGTGTGGGGCGACGAGCCGTTTGAGCTGAACAACGCCATTCAGAAGTTCGTGCTCAAGAACGTGGATCCGGAATACAAGGATTTCGTGGCTAAGCTCCCATCCTGCCTTCCTTCCGACACCCTTTATGTCAAGGTGGACAAGGAAGCCGTGCGCAAATCGGGCATGAAGATAGAGAACGACTCCATCCCCGACCGCATGGTCATCGACCTGAAAGGCCGCTCGCAGGTTTATAAGAACTTCATGATGATGCTTGAGATGATCGGCCAGAGCAACTTCTCACGTCCTCTGTATATGTCGACCACCGTTGGTCCCGACAACTACGGCAACCTCTACAAGCACTTCCTTCAGGAGGGCATCGCATGGCGCTTCACTCCGTTCACCTATGCTGAGAACCAGGCTCAGCGCACCGTGGTTGACACGGAGAAGATGTACGACAACATGATGAACAAGTACAAGTATGGCAACCTGAGCCAGAAAGGACTCTACATCGACGAGACGGTGATGCGTATGTGCTATACCCACCGCCGCTGGTTCGCACTTCTGATCAAGAGCCTCGTGGAAGAAGGAAAGAACGACAAGGCTTTGAAGGCCCTTCAGAAATGCGAGAAGGAGATACCGGAATACAACGTGCCTCATGAGGCGTTCAGCGGTTCGATGGAGATGGCCAAAGCCTATTTCGACCTTGGCAAGGTGAAGGAAGGCGAGCACATCATGTCTGCCCTCGTGAAGCGTTCGACCGAATACGTGGAGTGGTATCTCTCCTTGAGCGACAGCCGTTTCAAGCGTTATGCCAACGATGCGAACACGGAGATTTACGTGATGAGCAACTTCCTTGACATCTATGCTGAGAAGCTTGCGGACAGCACTTACTGCGAGAAGCTGCCAGCTGCCGAGCTGAAGCTGCTGCAGGAGAACAGCGACAACCTGAACAAGGGTGTGCAGACGCTCTACAACCGTGTGCTGAAACGCTGTGAGGATAACCAGATCAGCTTCCTTGAGCTTCAGTACCCCAGCCAGGGCATGATGCGCATGGTTGAGGCCTACCTCACTCACGGAAACATCAGCGAGGCCAATCTGAACAGCCAGGTGCTGATGGGCTGGGCGAACCGTAACCTCGACGTGCTTCTGACCGCCAGTGACGACCAGTTTGTGGAGCTCTGCAAGAAAGGAGTGCTCGACAATGAGTTCTATGTCTATCAGAACCTGGCCAGCATGTACAAGAGCGCCGAGGATGGCGAACTGCGCGATGGAGCCTACAGCTCTGACGAGCAGGACGGCATCGCCCAGGGTAAGGCTCAGATAGAAGAGAATTTCGACAAGCGCTACGGACTGTATTACAACCGGCTGAACAAGGCGTCCGCGGACGCAAGCTAAAGGAAAGAATTAGAGATGATCATAGAACAACCGACGAAGTGGCTGCGATGGCTCTATCCCAGTGCTATATGGCGAATGGACCCGAACGAGAAGGCGGTTTACCTCACCTTCGACGACGGGCCCATCCCTGAAGCCACTCCCTGGATTCTCGACACGCTGGACGAATACAATGCGAAGGCCACCTTCTTCATGGTGGGCGACAACGTGCGGAAATACCCCGAGCTGTTCGAGGAAATCAAGCGCAGGGGGCACAGCGTTGGCAACCACACCTACAACCACATCAAGTGGCTGACCCGCTCCAGCCGCTATGTGCTGAATGTGCTGAAGGCCGACGAGTTGATCAACTCCCGTCTTTTCAGGCCTCCTCACGGATTTATGCGAAACGCTGAGTATATCCTCTTGCGCCATAAGTTCACGATTATCATGTGGGACCTCGTCACACGCGACTACTCCACACGCCTGAATGCCGACGAGGTGTTCGAGAACGTGCGTAAATACACACGCAACGGGTCCATCATCACCTTCCATGACTCCCTTAAGAGCATCGACAAACTGAAGACGGCACTGCCCATGAGCTTGGAGTGGCTGAAGAGCCAGGGCTATGAGCTCAAGGCCTTCGACGAGAATATGTCGTGGAGCAGACACCTTAAATAGTTTGAAATTTATTGACATGATTCTCGGCTGCGCTCGGCATAATTGAAGCGAGCTTCATTCTGCTCTCACTTGCACGAGAATTGAAATTTGAAGTTTGAGGTTTGAAATTTAGCCATGCGGACGGCATGTTTTAGTTGAAAGTTGAAAGAGCCATGCGGACGGCTTGTTTTTAGTTTAAAGATGAAAGTTTAAAGTTGAAAGTTTAAAGAGTCATGCGGACAGATGCGGACGGGAGGTTTGGTTTGAAGTTGAACGAGCCTTGTGGATGAAATTTTAGTTACAAGACACCCCGCGGGGCGTCTCTACTACAATGAGTCAGGAGCAGTCTATAGAGAAATTGAAAGCCGAAG
>CAMOTI010000127.1 GCA_946625675.1 uncultured Prevotellaceae bacterium
CGGAGTGTGAAACCTGCCATGCCCTTCTGATGGAACATCTTTTCCATCTCGTTCACCCATACCGTTACCGAGCCGTCGGCATTCTTCTCAATGTAAGTGTCTACGGGCATGAAGGTGGATGGACGATGATGCTGCGGCCAGTTGAACTCAATGCCACCGCTGATCCACGGACCGACCAGACCAACCAGCGCAGGCTTGATGACATGGTTGTAATAGACAAAGTGGCGCTGCTTGATCTTGTCGTAGGCCATTTGCACGCGACCGCCCAGCTCGGGCAGCACCATCACCTTGATATATTCGTTTTCCAGCCAGATGGCCTGATAGTCTTTGTCCACCTTTTCATCGCTGATGGTTTCTATGACCGGATAAGGATAAACCACGCCACTCGACCCCTGATAGACTCGTTTCTCCAGGAACATCGGACTCTTTTCCGCCTTCCCCACCTCATAGGTAGGAATCGTTACTATCTCTCTCCAAGCTTCTACCATAATGCTTTTCTGTTTTTACAGTAATCGTTTTTCCTATTTAACCAATTCTTTCTCTAATTGCTCCAGCGACTTCCCCTTCGTCTCAGGTAACCGACCGAGGAAGAACAGGAAGCCAAGCGCGCAGACCAGTGAATAGATCCAGAACGTGCCATAGCTGCCCAGTCCTTTGTTGAGCATGGGGAACGTGTAGGTCAGTGTTGACGAACCCACCCACAGCGCAAAGGTGCAGGTTGCAACAGCCACGGCGCGCACACGGTTGGGAAACAGTTCGCTGATGAGCACCCATGTGCAGGGACCAAGGGTCATGGCGTAGCAGGCGATGGCAGCCACAACGAGAATAATCATGAAGAAGCCGGTGATGTGCATGTAATAGCAGCAGCCTAAAGTGGCATAAATCAGGCAGAGTCCACCTGCTCCGATGAGCATCAGCCGGCGACGCCCCAGTTTGTCGACGGTGAAAATGGCAATCAGTGTGAACAGCACATTGGCTATGCCTGTGATGACGATGTTGAACAGCACATCGCCCACCGAGTAGCCTGCCGACTGGAATATTTCCTGAGCGTAGTTGAAGATGACGTTCGTGCCGCACCACTGCTGAAACACGGCTATCACCAGTCCCAGCAACAGCACTTTCTGGAACGGTTTTGAGAACAGTGTCGACAGTCCGCCCTGTTCCTTTGCATCGGCATTGGCGTCAGCTATGGCTTGCAGTTCCTGTTCAGCATAAGCCTGTCCACCAATACGCTCCAACGTCCGACGGGCAGCTGTAAACTGGCTTCCCCCTTCGGGCCGCCGGGCTAAACCATCTTCACTTCTCATGGCTTGCCAGCGCGGACTCTCGGGAATGAAGAACGCCAGCACCAGAAAGACACCGGCAGGAAAAGCAACAGCCCAGAACATCCATCGCCAGGCCATCTGCCCGTTCCACGATGCGGCAATGTCAGCCGGTGCGAACTCCGCCGGTATTGGGTCGGCAATCAGCCAGTTGGCTATCTGCGCGGCCAGGATGCCTATCACGATGGTCATCTGATTCAGCGAGACCAGCCTACCGCGAATGTCCGATGGCGCCACCTCGGCAATATACATAGGCGAGAGTCCCGAAGCAATGCCGATGCCGATGCCACCGAAGAAACGTGCAACAAGGAAAGCGCCAAACGTGCTGAAGGCTCCGGTCATGATGGCCGATACAAGAAAGACCAACGCCGAGACGATGAGGAGTTTCTTGCGCCCAATTCTATCGGCCAGCCAGCCGCAGGTGCAGGCACCAATCATGCACCCGACGAGCGCTATCGACATGGCCAGTCCTTGGTCGGTTACAGACTCAGAAATGCCAAAAAAGAGTTCATAAAACGGTTTGGCACCGCCTATCACTACCCAGTCGTAGCCAAAGAGCAAGCCGCCCATGGCCGAGACAAGGCAGATGAAATAAACAAATCGTTTGTTGTAGTTATGCATAAAGGCTTATGTTTTGGATGAAAGATGAAGGATGAAAGATGAAGGAAGAAAGATGAAGGATGAAAGATGAAGGATGAAAGAATGAAAGATGATTGTTGGGTGCTGTTTTGCGGCAGCAAATTCTTCACTCTTCACTTTTCACTCTTCACTTTTCATTCTTCACTTCCATTCTGTCCTGTCATTTCTTCCAGGCATTCACGACCTCACCGATATACATGGAGTGTACACCGGCGGGGAAGTTGGCATACATGTTCTTTGGCACATCACTCTTGAAGTGCTGGGGGTCAAAAGGTGCAGCATACATAATCCTGCATTCAATCACCATTGCGGCCTCTGTGTAATAAGGAGTTCCGTTGGCCGTATAGGCGGTGTGCAGTCCCAGTGCGGCAGCCTTGTCGCCATCACGTCCGCTTTTCGTTCCCATGTATCTGAGCACCTGACTGTCCTTAACGTCGAAGGCCATGACGGTGAAGTATTCTGCCTTGTCCATGAATTCCTTCGTATAGCGTTTCTCTGCCACATATACGGTCAGGGCCGTTCGTCCCCAGAGCGTACCGATGCCGCCCCAGCCAATGGTCATGGCATTGCTCTTGTCCCTGTTGCCAGCCGCAAGGAGCTCCGCATCGTGGAACCATTGAAACCCATTCTCCGTGAAATCTTCTCTCACGTCGAACTTCTTGAACCCGTTGTCTTCCTGCGCCAGCACAGGAATGGCTGCCATCATCCAGATGGCGACGACAGCGGAAATGTATCTTGTCTTTTTCATAAACATTGGTTTGAAAGGATGGGCAAAGAAATGCGCAATACCGGGACTTACAGCCCTGCTTCCAACAGTTGGTCGAAGATGCTCTGCATGCCGCTTATTGAGGGATGGCCGTTCTGCTTTTCGATGTCGTGGAGCTCAACGAGTTTCACGTTGTAGTGCTTGCAGACTTCACGCATCGACTCGTTGACGGGCTCTTTCAGTTCTGAGTTCAAGATGAAACAGATGTCGGCCTCTGAATAGCGCTTCTTGAGCATGTCTATCAGACAGGCCAGTGCCGGGCGTAGACTCATGCAGTCGTCTTTCGTCCAGTCCGAATACTGATACTCGCCAATAGGAGAGCCGGCCCAGTCGTCGTTGGTGCCGCCGAAGACGAAGATGACATCCGGATGGCCAAGACTGTCCACACGTGAAATGAAGTTGTTGCGCGATGCGTTCATCCCTCCATAGCCAGTGCCACAGATAGTCGTTCCGCCCCACGAGTCGTTCTTCTCCAACGCATACCCTTTGGC
>CAMOTI010000128.1 GCA_946625675.1 uncultured Prevotellaceae bacterium
GCTCGCTACGCTTCTGCGAGTTTGCGGGCAAATCTGCTCAAAAATAGTCTAAACACAGCCTAAAGCTAATTTTTAGAACCTGCCTAAATTATTATGTGCTTGTATGGTCAGACATCATTGTTGTTCCATGAAATATGGCATGTCAAAATAGCCTATCGAATCTCACGGGCTATGATATGCCAGACATTGTTGCATTGAGCATATCATTATGCACAGTCCTCCATACCGTCAGCGATGACAGTATGGAGGAACTCTATCGGATGGGAAAAAGAATTAGCAATATCAGATTCTTCCTATCAGGAAAAAGCCTTACCAATTAAAGATGAGTCCTGTGGAAATTCCGTGGAATTTTGGTCCGTATCGGGTGTCCAGCACATTGCATGGGCTGTATTTCACGTATGCCCCGACAAAGTTTCTGAAGGACACAATGCCGAGTATGTCGGCAGTGAAGTTGTTGAGGTGCACGTTGCGGTCGCGGTCCTTGTGTTTTTGTCCCTCCGCATCGTAATAGCGTGTCTTCAAGCTTCCATGGCCATTGATGTTGAGCAACGTGCCTGCTGCAAATTTAAAGTTCTTCGTTTTGTAGTGAACGAGGAACGGGAACTGGTAGCTGAGCGTATGAACTCTTGAGAACTTGGGGTCGCTTCCTTCAGGATACGGCATCATCACCACGTTGCTTCCCTCCTTGTCGAATCTTGTGTCGCCCGTCATCCGGTAGTTTTTCCAGTTAAACCACAGCCCGGTGCTGAATTGCCATGGAGAGTCTTTCAATTTCAGTATGGCATGGAAAGCATGCCATGTGATTTCCACAGACTTACCGAAGTCAATGTCGAGATTGCCAGGGCCTCCCAGTCCCGAAACCAGTCCGACACTGAGGGTCGGTGCCATCGTAACCTCAATTGTTCCATGGTTTTCTTTCGAGGACTTGGTGAACGGAAGCACAAAATCATAATTGGAATTCGTCTCCTTCGACACGTTCACCCCTTCTCCGTCCAGTTCCAGGGCCTTGCTCAGATGATAATCCGGGTCTCCTTCTTTTCCGAAGACTTCCACGGACATAGACTTGCTATTGGACTTAATCACCACCTTGTCGGCTTTCTCAATCTCAATCGTGTCGCTCACTTCTTGAGCCGAGACCATGCTGCAGGTCAGCATCATGGACAGCAGGAAATAAAATGTTTTCTTCATTTTTATATGATTTTCGTTTACTTTTTAAACAGGTTTTTGAGTTCGCTCATTGTTATCCGTCCCTCCATATAGACGAGTGTGACCTCTTTTTTGCTGCTGTTTTTCAGCGACGGATTTCTGTAGAATATAAATCGCATGAAATCTTGTCCAGCCGCCTCGGGAGGAAGCGAGAGAAAAGCATAATACAGACGCGAGCCTATATAGCCGATTTCCTTGTCGACCGCTTTCTTGCTGTCGGCAATCACCGCTTTTTCCATGTTGACTGCAATCTGGCTGTTCTCTGTGGAGATGCTGCGGTAGAGTGTCAGCTTGTATTTCTTAAGCTCTTTGCCTTTCACCCACACCGTTTTCGTGTCCTTGCCATAATCAGTGATATGCTCAAACACCGGGCTTATATGCAGATTTGACTGTGCCAGCAGACACTGGCAGAGAACCGTCATGACGAATAATAGGATTATTTTTTTCATATATAACAGAGATTTTATCTTTTATTACGTTTTACTCCAGTCCATCAAACATTTCCGTCATTTGTTGTTCCACTTCATTTGCAGAAGGCTGGAAGTCGATATTGTCCCAGGAGTCGTGCATGAGAGTCAGCACTTTCTCTTTGTCTGTGATGACCTCTCCGTTCACACTTGCCACATAGATGTCGTCATCATCCGTTTGGAACCAACGTGACATAGCGAATACCACCACAGCAGCCGCTGCAATTCCCGCCACCCAGCGTATGGCAGTTGCTGAGAGCGGAATTTTGAACTGCCTTTGTGATGGCAGCTCCTTGACGGCCAGCTTCTGATTTTGTCTGGATGAGGCCATGCGTCCCACCGTCGTCAGGCTCATCATGGCACGCACCTCGTCAAAAAGGGCAAGTGCAGCCTCTCCGAAGAGAGGGTCGGACGACATTTCCGAAGCCACGAATCGCATCAGGGCGGCCTCCTCCTCATCCGTAAGATCAGCCTCGAAATAGCGTTCCGAGAGACTGGTCCAGAAAGCGGCTTGCTTAATTATGATCTCCTTTTTATCCATTGTCTGATTCCTTTTCTTTCGATTTGATATGTCTGTATTCATCGCGGATGGCCTTGCGTGCTCTCGACAGCTGCATCCTGACCGCAGCGGGCTGCATATTCAGTTGCTTCGCAATTTGCTCATAGCTGATCTGCTCAAATTCCCGCATTCTGAAGATTGTCTGTTGGGTGGGGGAGAGCACCCTGCTCATGATCTCCTCTACAACCGCCATCCGCTGTTCCGTTTCGGCTTCCTCCTCCTGCGAAGTGTCGGCTATATCTACTGGCTCATGCGCAGTCGCGTTCATCCGTTGCAGCGTCCGGTAGCGGTCGATGGCAAGATTGCGGACAGTCGTGGTGGCCAAGGCCTTCGCCTCTTGGTCTGAGCTGATGCGTTCCGACAGGGGCCATAATCTGACAAACGCGTCTTGCAACACGTCTTCCGCATCCTCCTCAGACGGAAGCATACGAAGGGCTTGCCGCAGAAAACGGCTTCTCCATTTCGTGAAGGTGTCTGTCAGATTCTTTTCGCTCATTATTCTTGTTTCTGTCTATAGAACGAACAACAATGACTTTTGTAACAAGAAAAACAAAAAATTTTTTTTACACGAATGTTATTAAGTGAATAGTGAAAAGTGAATAGTGAAAAGTTTTAGTTACTCAGGAGATGGTATTGGAATTGCTTTCGTTGCGGATGTTTTTATTTTCACACGAATTTCCATGAATTAGACGTGAATAGACATGAATTTTTCGAACACTAATCAGAACGAATTTATACGAATCTATTTTTTTGAACACGAATGTCCACGAATTTTCACGAATTATTTTTTAAAATTGAAATGAATGTTATTAAGTGAAAAGTGAATAGTGCCATTCGGACGGGATGGTTACGGACATGAATCATATTATGATGTATGGAGTGCACTTCGTGCAGAAATCTCGCAAATCTGAACAAATCTTACAAATCTTCTTGTTTAACACGAATGTCCATGAATGTCCACTCTAACTTTGTAGTGTCAATGAGATTGGTGAGCACTCGTTAAAAAGTTCTCAATAAAAAGCATTTATAATTCGAGGAAAGTCCGTACCTTTGTCCGAGAAAGGAAGACTGACCTCCCGGAGAGGGAAACTATTTTTGTCCACTAGTGCAGAGACATGAATTCGCGACAGTCCTCTCAGGGCAAGCTGCAAAGGCAAAATAATGCAAGGTACAAGAGCCTAATAGTGATAGCCATCACAGCTTGGGACCAGCCTGAAATGTTTAATCTGGCTCAACTTTAGCTTTTTTATGCTATAAGATGAAGTTTCTTCTCAAATGCTAAAGTTGAGTACATTTAGCAACCGAGACAATTAGTTGTGTATTTTAGGTAGCCAAGAAGTGTCTTTTGGTTCTTTCGTCAAGCTGGCTCATGTGCTTCAAATCCATCTCAGATAATATTTCTACTGGATTATTCGTATCAGAATACAACCTTGTAAATATGTATAAAGGTACGAATTTTCTGGCAGATATCAAATATAATTAATTAATAATCAATAGACTAAATATTAAAATTGGTGCTAAAAATCATACGTGAATCAACTATAAAATCATGCTATAATGAACATTGAAAAAGTCAATAATAATATCAATAGGAGGACTTATAAATCGTCCCAACTTATTTTTTAATCATTACTTATTTTAATTTTTTCCCTTTTTCTTTGCATTTACAAAAAAGATTTGTAAATTTGCAATCGTGTAGTTGGACCATTGTTTCTGACGTGGAATGGCCTTAATTACATTACATAACATAATGGAAAAGCGTCACATGATGCTTTGTCGATTGGCTTCCTGAAATTACCACATGCAGATTGCAAGTCAAAGACATTGCGGAGTTGGATGCCTCGGGTATGCTGAATATGTGTACACGTTGTGTGCGTGAGGGCAAATTTGCCTTCAACGCACACATAACGGGCGTATTAGCAATACTTTTAGTGGGTATCACTCTGTTCGTCAACTTGCAAGGCTGTGGTAAGCCTCAGGAAGCAGATGGGCAGATGTGGATACCCACCTTTTTTGTTGTGTAAAATCAAGTTAATTATACAATAGTCCAAACTTGGGTGTCATTGGGCATAATTAAACGACAAAATGATGACTTGTGGCGATTGGGTAAGTTCTGTTTTGGAAATAATTGGAATCATTGTCTCTATTGTAGCATGTATATATACCTATAAAACGTACCGAAAAAGTTTTGATATTTTAAATGTGATCAATTCAGAAAGAAAGTATCAATGGAATAAAAGGGAGCTTGAAATATTGTTTAGCACACTTTCTATTGATTGCATTGACAGTTTCTTTTCAAATCCCACAAATATACGGGATGAATTGTGGCGTGGTCTGGGGTATGTTAATTTGAATACTTTTCAATTCAATGGTTCAGAAAAGAAGCAGATTGTTGATTTTATAAACGGACTTTATAGTTTTTGTTATATGAATTATGAGCAAACGCCTTCAAGTCATTGGAAATATCAGCCGCTACGTGAAAATGAAGAATTCGACGCAGATAAAGAACTTGAAAAAATCAAAGAATTGGAACAAAAAGCAAGAGGATTAATACCACTATACAAATACGTAAAAAAAATCTTACAAGAATATCATGTGGATATTCGGGAGATTAATGCAAAGGCGCAAGATTTCTACTATCAGTTGATTGACGAAGAGCAAGAATTGCTGAATTCTTCTATCAGCCAAAGTGAATAAAATAAATGTTCAATATTTAAATCAGTTTTATTATGAAAAAAGAAGAATTAAGGAAAGTACATTTCAATTTAAACGAACAAAATTTGTCCATTGGCGATCTTGGTTACGAAGATTCGGAAGGAATTATGAAAGATCGTCAAGGGTTATTCCATCGTTGGGGAGAGAATATGATTTATGACTCTGACCAGGAGAAATTCATTCAAACGACTGTTGCAATTGTAGAAGAAGTATCCACAGGAAAAGTGTTTGAAGTTGCTCCTCGTTGCATTGTTTTTGAAAAATGAAAAGTTATTGAAAAATAGAAAGAAATAGAATGCCTTATGATATTTAAACTTACTTTATTATTGTTTTCAATTTGTTCACTACAAAGTAAGGCTTTAACTTTGGAAGTTGACGGTATATTTTTATCGGACATCAATTAAAATAAATATCATAATATTAACTAATTAATCATTAACAATTATGAAAAGACTATTTACTTTTATAACGGTGTTTCTATCTTTATGTGTGAATAGTTTCGCACAAGCTACATCTTTGATTGTTGATTGCCAGAATCCAGGATGGTTGTCAAATATGATTACATATGAACAGCAGCAATCAATCGTGAATCTAACAGTGACAGGATATATTAATGGAACAGATATTAAATTCATAAGAGAATTAAATAAAAATTTGCGATTAAGAGGTGTGTTAAACTTAGAGAATGCAAATATAGTCTCAGGTGGAAATTCGTACTATAGCTCTTATACTTCAAAGACTAATAAACTGACTGGCTATAGTTTTGCATATTTAGACAGCATACAAAAGATTATATTACCAAATAGTTTAACTGGTTTTGAAGGTGGTTGTCAATTTCTTCAAACATATGTTGATACACTCGTGATTAATGGCAGTATGAATGAACTAAGAATAGGAGATGGAATGAATAATTTATTTTGGAAAACCCGTTGTATATATTTCCCTGAAGGATTAAAAACAATCGATATTGGTTATTTGTTCCATTCATATTCTGGATTAAAGAATATAGAATTGTTTTTACCAAGTACATTAGAATATGTAACAGGAAAAAATTCTTCACAAAATATTATTATCCATTGCAGTTCAACATCACCAGAAGAAATCACTAGTTCATATTCCTTTTTTGAAGGTGGTATAATCTACGTTCCCAAAGGTACAACTGAAAAATACAAGAATTCCATATTCCGTAAACTAACAATAATTGAAGATATCCCTGTTGAGAGGATTGAATATCAGAATAAAACGGCTTCTGTTTATGTTGCTGACTCCATAAAAGTTGAAGCTGCTGTTTATCCCTCCGATGCTCTTCGTCAAGAGATAACATACGAGGTGTCGGACAGTAATATCATTTCTGTTTCAGAAACTGGTACAGTAACAGGAAAGGCTTTTGGCCAGGCTTACGTATATGCGTTTTCGTATAATAAAGAATATAAAGATAGTTGTCTTGTTAGTGTTTTTGAACACACCACAGGTGTGACGATTCCAAAAAAAGATACTCTGAAGGTTGGTGGAACAAAAGAACTGGTGGCTACAACATTACCTCAAGGTACAAGCGATAATAAAATCGTTTATACCTCAAAAAATCCAGCAATAGCAAGTGTGGATGAAAATGGTGTCATAAGAGGATTGTCCAAGGGAAATGTTGAGATTGTTGCAACATCTGTTGATGGAAATTTTAGCGCAACATGCATAGTTTCTGTTTTATTAGGTGTTGAATCGTTGAAAATCGACAATAAGAATGTAGAATTAATAGTTGACAAATCACAACAACTGAATGTCTCATTTACCCCTTCCGACGCCGATAATAAAACTGTTATATGGTCATCTGCTGACGCATCCATCGCAACCGTTGATGAATCAGGAAACGTGACAGGCGTCAAGGCTGGCGAGACGAGGATAAAGGCCATATCAGCAGACAATCCTGAAGTATGTGATTCCTGCAAGGTGACGGTTCTTCAGCCTGTGACAGGAATCACTCTCGACAAAACGGATTATACGATAAAGGAAATAGGAGAGTCTGTACAGCTTGAGGCAACTGTTCTCCCAAGGGACGCAAACAATAAAAATGTGATGTGGAAAAGCTCTGACGATAAGGTTTGTTTTGTCTCAAACGGAAAAGTTGTGGCTGTCGGTTATGGCACATGTGTGATTATTGCCACAACGGAAGAAGGCGGATTCATGGCCACATGTAAAGTCACAGTTCAAGAACCGATAGTCATCACCGTGACGACTGTCAGCATGGAGAAACACGAGCTAACCCTGAATGTAGGTGCTGCTGAAAAGTTGAATGTGGCTGTCTCTCCTGCAAACGCAGAAAATAAGACACTCGCGTGGCTGTCCACTGACGAAACCGTCGCTACAGTAGATAGTGAGGGGAACGTCACGGCGCTGCAAACCGGCGAGACGTGGATAAAGGCCATATCCGAAGGCAATGCGGAAGCATCAGACTCTTGCCTGGTCATCATCCGTCAGCCTGCTACGGGTATTATGATCAGCCCGGAAGAATGCACCCTGTCCGGCATTGGAAGTACAGCTCAGCTTAATGTCCTGTTCCAGCCCGAGAATGCTTCCAACCAAAACGTGACATGGAAGAGCTTGAACGAGAAAATCTGTACGGTGACGGATGGTACGGTCACTGCTGTCGGCAAAGGAACTTCCGTGGTCATTGCCACCAGTGAGGACGGCGGATTTATGGCTTATTGCACCATCACCATAGTGGAGGCGGCTGCGATTCAAGGTGATGTCAACCAAGACGGCAAGGTGGATATCTCAGATATCGTCGCCATCATCAACACCATTGCAGGCGATACCACTTACCGCAACACGGCGAATGTCAATAACGACTCAAACATCGACATCTCCGACATCGTGGCTGTTATCAATATCATCGCAGGACAATAGATTTTAGGAACAGATTGAGAAACTAAAAAGTGAGGACACATCTGCGAGTCCTCACTTTTTTTGACACTATATTTCATTTATTCCGTTCTTTTTTGTAAATTTGCAAAAAAGAAGTTTGAATATGGAAAGAACGTTCAACACGGCCGGGCCACAAAAGCCACTAAAGAATTATACTATCGACCCTCTGAGCCGTTTCGATTTGGAGGAAATACTAATGTTAATCCAAGACGAACGTTATTTTGTGCTGCATGCCCCTCGCCAGACTGGTAAGACATCCTGTTTGCTTGCCCTTCGGGACTATCTGAACGAGAAAGACGATTACATTGCTGTATATGCCAATGTTGAGGGAGGCCAGGCTGCACGAAATGACAGGGATGCCGTAGTCCGTTCAACGGTTGACACACTGACAGGCGAATACCGTCTGATAGCCAAAGATGATAAGGCTGACAAGGCCCGGGCTTCAGCGATGGAGTTGAGTACGGACTCGATACTATCCCAGTTTCTTTCTTTGCTGTGCCAGTCGTTGGATAAACCGTTAGTGCTACTTATCGATGAGATAGACGCCTTGGTAGGCGACAGCCTTGTTTCCGTACTTAGACAGCTTCGGTCGGGCTATGCCAACCGCCCAGCTGCCTTCCCGCAGTCAATCGTCCTCTGTGGGGTGCGTGACGTTCGCGACTACCGCATCGTGCTTTCCAACCAGGACATCGTCACCGGCGGCTCGGCGTTCAACATCAAGGCTGAGTCGTTGCGGCTGGGTGATTTCACGCAGGAAGAAATTCATGAGCTTTTTATGCAACACACCCGTGAGACCGGCCAGGAATTCGACGAAGGCTGCTTCCCTATTGTCTGGGGAGCGACAGAGGGCCAGCCCTGGCTTGTAAACGCGATTGGACGGGAGGTGACTTTCAAGATGCGTGAGAACCGTGACCGCACCGTCCGTATAACTCCCGAGATGATAGATGCGGCTATAGAGCATATCATCTACCGCCGCGACACCCATATTGATCAGCTTATCTACAAGTTGAAGGAAGACCGTGTGAGGCGTGTGATACAGCCGATGCTTGCAAACAGTGACGAGGCAGATGACAGCCTTATTCCTGTGGATGACATCCAGTATGTGGAGGATATGGGCCTAATCAAGCGTGAGCGTGGAACGAACATACGTATTTTCAACAACATCTACCGTGAGATTATCCCTCGTGAGCTGACTTGGAGCACACAGCAGATGATGACACAGAATCCCCAATGGTATATGAATCCCGACAACAGCATCAACATGGAGAAGCTGCTCGTGGACTTCCAGCAGTTCTTCCGTCAGAACGCAGACTCGTGGATAGGCAAGTTCGACTACGCCGAGGCCGGCCCGCAGCTGCTGCTTCAGGCCTATCTTCAGCGTGTGGTGAACGGGGGAGGGTATATCGACCGTGAGTACGGCCTTGGCCGTCGCAGGACCGACCTGCTCGTGCGCAAGCCCTTGACTGACAGCTATGGTGGCCCCGTTCAGCGCATCGTGCTGGAGCTGAAAATCAAGCGGGGAGAGCTCGGGAAGGTGATAGAAGAGGGACTGGAGCAGACATGTGCCTACATGGACTTGTGCGGCTCCGTTGACGAAGGCCATCTCATCATCTTCGACCGCTCCGGGGCGAAGACGTGGGAGGAGCGCATCTGGCACAAGCCATATAAGCACGACGGACGCACCATCATTGTGTGGGGAATGTGATGGCGTAATTATCTTTTATGGCATTGCATTTTTTTGAACATTGAATTGTGTTAGTTTATAACACGAATTTCTGTATTGTCTCTTTGCCATCCGGACGCAAGGATTGATCTGAGTGTCTGTTATGAGTCGTTAATCGATGATGACAGTCTTGTTTACTACCTCATCGAAATGTTCCTGCCCCCATGCTATGAGCGCTGACAGAGCCGGGATAAGAGATTTGCCCGTATTCGTTAGTGAATACTCCACCCGTGGAGGCACTTCAGGATATACCTCACGATGTACAAGGTTGTTCTGCTCAAGGTTTTTCAACGTCTGCGACAGCATCTTCTGCGAACAGTCCGTCATGAAGCGCCGGATCTCGTTGAACCGCATCACGCCCGTATCGCTTTTGTTGAGTAGGAACAAAACCAGTAATGACCACTTGTCGCCAAAGCGACTGACCACTTGCCTTATCGGGCAAGCAAGATATTCTGCCTGTATGTCAGCCATGATTTCCTTTTTTTTCTGCAAAGGTAACAATTTGTAACTTGGTTACGAAATGTTACTGCGTTAATAATTGTTAAATTATAAAATGTGGAAGTCAGATACTTTCCCAATTCCTACCATTTGGTAACTATCCCACAAAAAAGTGCCTTCTTGTGTGGTTGTGGAAATATCCGTAACTTTGCACCAGCAAAACAGAAATAGTAACCATTAAAATCAGTAAAACAATGAAACAGATTACAGAAATCAAGGAAGGCAAGAACTTCAAGGCCGTGAGTGTAGGCAAAGTAAGTGAAATCATCGAGCATGAGCTTCCGATGGGTCCGGATTTCACGCTGAAGGGCAAGGTGTTTGTCGGTCAGGCCGTAGGTGCAACGGGAAGCGAACTGAGTTTTCAGACATTGGTTCCCGGCCAGGACAGCGGTTTCCTGCATACCCATAAGACCCATGAGGAACTCTACATCATCCTGAAGGGCGAGGGCCAGTATCAGGTGGACGGTGAGGTTTTCCCTGTAAGCGAAGGAACCGTGATTCGTGTGTCTCCTGACGGCCGGCGTGCGCTGAAGAACACAGGCAGTGACAATCTGACGATGCTCTGCATTCAGTACAAAGCCAATGCATTCACAGAGGCTGACAGTCCGATGACCGACGGCGTGATTCTGCAGGATGAATTGAAATGGTAAGCCGATATGCTTGACAACGCACTTCGATTATTGAAAGCGCATAATGAAGTCGCCTTCGCTACCAGCGAAGGCGACTTTCCTAAATTGCGCATTTTGCAGGTGATGCGTCATGAAGGCCATGTGCTCTATTTCTCCATCCCGGCAGACGGGTCGGTCTATCGTGAATTGCAGAATAACCCGAATGTCGAGATATTGTCATGCGCAGATAATGTCTCCGTACGGTGTTCCGGCATGGTGAATTTCAATGTGGAGGACAGCATGAAACGATGGATCTACGACAATAACTCCGTGCTGTCGAGACTGTATGCCAGCTACGACAAGCTGGAGTACTTCTGCCTGCCTATAGCTGAAGTGGACTTTTGCGACCGGTCCTGCACGCCACCTTCGCTTCTTCATTTCGACCTTATCACCGGCAGCTACTGTCGGGACGCTATGCAGAAGATGATTTTTTATTGATCCGCCTGGTCGTTCCGATGGCGTGGGTGGGGCATACGAGTCGGCAGAGGTGGCATCCTACGCATTTAGTGCCAATGATGCGTGGCTGTCGTTTTGACGTGTCGAATGCGATGGCCTGGTGTCCGCCGTCCATGCACGAGATGTGGCATCTGCCGCATCCGATGCATCGCTCGCGGTCGATTTTCGGATAGATGATGGTGTCTCGGTCGAGGTCGGATGGTGTGACGAAGTTTGGCAGCTCCTCGCCGACGAGTGCTTCAACCGACGCCAAGCCGCGCTCGTCGAGATAGTTCTGCATGCCGAGGATGAGGTCGTCGATGATTCGATAGCCGTACTGCATGACGGCGGTGCACACCTGTACGTTGCTGCATCCCAGCTGTATGAACTCCAACGCGTCCCGCCAGTTCTCGATGCCTCCGATGCCGCTGAGCTCTATGCGTCTGCCTTGCGATCCGTTGAGCACGGGTGAGGATGCTATCTGGTAGATATACCGCAGTGCGATGGGCTTCACAGCCTTTCCGCTGTAGCCTGAAATGGTGAGCCGTCCGCTCACAGCCGCCTCCGGCGACATGGTGATGCTCTTGATAGTGTTGATGGCCGAAATGGCATCGGCCCCTGCGAAGTAGGCACTCATGGCCGGATGCCTCATGTGCGTGATGTTTGGCGTCATCTTGGGAATGATTGGAATCTTCACGCTGTTCTTCACGTATGTGGTGTATATGGCCACCATCTCGGGGTTCTGCCCCACGTCGCTGCCCAATCCGGCCAGTCGCATCTGAGGGCAGGAGAAGTTCAGCTCCACGGCATCGCACCCAGCCTCCTCCGCCATCTTGGCCAGCTCAATCCATTCCTCCTCGAACTGTCCCATGATAGAAGCCACCACCACTTTCGACGGGTAGTTCTGCTTGAGTCGCTTCAGGATGTCGAAGTCCATCTCGTAGGGATTCTCGCTCAGTTGCTCCATGTTGCGGAATCCTGCGAACGACGTACCGTCCTTCACTGCATCGAACCTGGGCGAAACCTCCCGTATTTCCTGCTTGCAGATCGTTTTGTAGAATACGCCGGCCCATCCCGCCTCGAATGCCCGTGCCACCATCTCGTAGTTGGTGCAGATGGCGGATGAAGCGAGAAAGAAAGGGTTTTCGCATGGGATGCCGCAGAACGTGATTTCAAGAGATGCGTGCTTCATCCCTTTGCTCGTTGATGTGTCAGTCTTGGAATTCTCTCCTTCTCTTTGGTTCCGGAGTGGGGCCAGCATTTCCTTGATGCGTATAGGCCTGTCGTAGTGAATGCAGGCTTTTTCAGCCGCTTCCAGGTCTTCGTCAGTACACTCTTCAATCCATCTCCCAGCCAGATTCCGGTTACCGAAACGAATGGCACGCAGTGCGCGTGCTGGGTCGCCGTTCTTACAAGCCCGGCTGCATGGCGCGTCGGCACAGAGCAGACATCGCGCCGCCTCTTCTTCTATAAAATGCAACATTTTGTTCAATCAAGTTATTAGTTAGACCTTCAGTTATTTAATTAGGTGTTTTGAGTTTGTTCTCTTGCTTGAGGCCTGACGGTCAGGGCAGGCAGTTATTGAAGACCGAGCGCATAGCCTGTTCGTCTTCGATCATGCTTCTGAGCCGTTCCAGCTGGTGTGCGTTTGGGGAGTCTTCAAACCAGAGGTGCAGGTAGCCTCCCCGTCCATATTTTTCTCGCAGGTGGGTCATCATCCGTTGGAAATGTTCCTCGCGTGAGAGTTCCGGATAGTGGTGGAGTCCGAACTGTATGGTCCGCTGGATGACAGTGAGCGGTTCGATGCATCTGTCGGCCTCAGCGATGATTCGTCCGTAGAGCGTTCGTGGCTCCTGTCGGGCTGAAGCCCGGTGGTCCTCTGCCGCTTCGGCCATCGTCTCAATCTGCTCCCTGCTGAACCATCTGTTCAGCATTTTGTCGGCCCGTATGATCTCGGCCGATACCAGGTGGTGACGTTCCCTTCCCTCGCAAAGTCCCGTGTCGTGGAAAGCCGCTATGGTGTATGCCATGTTCTGGTCGGCTCCCAGCTGTCTGGCCAGTTGCAGGCTCTGGCGTATCACCATCTCGACATGAGCGCGCTGATGCGCCTTGTCGAAATGGTCGTACTTCGGAATGATTACTTTTTCCACATATACTTGCAACTCAGGGATGATTTTTTCTGTCACGTCTTTCTCGATTTCTGCTGTTGCCTATGAAATTTGTGCTTGTGAATCGACCGTGTTGTGATTCAGTTTTTTACCCACTGAATCCAAGCATGTCCTCACATGGCAAAGTTAGTGATTTTTCAGTTCAAGACAAATTACTTTCCTCCAGCAGGAAGGTTCTTGAGCCAGAAGTCCACCATGGTCATGCGCAGGTGGCGTGATGTGTTTTCTCCTTCGCTGATGCTGTGGCTTCGCATCGGGTACGACACTTGATAGAACGTCTTGTCCTCTTCGATGAGTTTGTTCACCAGCATCTCGCAGTTTTGATAATGCACGTTGTCGTCGCCAGTGCCGTGGATGAGCAGGAGGTTGCCTTCCAGTCCGTCCGCCCAGCTGATGGGTGAGCCATTCTCATATCCTTCGGGATTGTTCTGCGGCGTGTCCATGTACCGCTCCTGATAGATGGTGTCGTACAGCCGTTGGTCGGCCACGAATGCCACGGCGATGCCCGTCTTGAAGACCTGGGGATATCGGAACATGCAGTTGAGAGTCTGGCTTCCGCCGCCACTCCATCCGGTGACGCCGATGCGGTCAGCGTCGATGAATGGAAATTGCCGTGCGAGGTCGCGAATGCCGTTGGCCTGGTCCTCACTGGCAAAGGTGCCTACCTCTCCATATATGCATTTGCGCCATTCACGTCCGCGTGGTGCAGCGGCTCCCCGGTTGTCGATGCTTACGATGATATATCCGAGGCTGGCCAGATACTGATGCCATGTGCTGTTGGACCACACGTCCTGCACCGTTGAGCTGGCAGGCTCTCCATATATATCCATGATGACCGGATATTTCTTGCTGGCATCGAAATTGTAGGGCTTGATCATCCATGCGTCGAGCAGCAGGTTTCCCGATCTCACTTTCACAAACTCTTTCGTGTTGACGCCCAGCTCGTCGAATTCTTTCTGTGCTTTGCTGTTGTCGGTCAGTTTCTTCACCGACTTGCCTGATGGAAAAGCCATGAGTTCGGACTCTGGGACGGTGGAGGCGTTGCTGAACGTATGTACCGCCCATGTGCATGATGGCGAGAACTGGTAGCTGTGCTGTCCTTTCTGGTCTTTGTCGCTCACGAGCTCACATTCGCCATTGCCGAACAGCTTGGCGCGGTAGAGATATCGCTGGGTGGCGTTGTTGGGAGATGCGATAAAATAGACGTATCCGGCTTTCTCGCTGAGTCCCACCTGTGAAATCACGTCGAAATCTCCTTTCGTGATCAGGCTCATCTCTTTTCCGTCTGCGCTCACCCTGTAGAGATGCCGCCATCCGTCGCGTTCGCTCATCCATGTGAAATATTTATTGCCTTTCAGCCATCTCACCTGGTCGTTGGTCTCCACCCATGCTTTGTCGCTGTCTTCAAAGATGACTCTCAGGTCGTCCTTTCCAATGGTTGTGGTCCACACCTTGTTGGTGTGCTGAGGGCGGTCCATCTGCTGGATGAAGAGCTGATTCGTGCCGGGGATGAAGTCCATGCGCGGCAGATAGTTGTTGCGTGGGTCTCCGGGTATGTTCAGCCATGTGGTGGTTCCGCCGTCAACATTCACATATCCTATCTTCACGCTGCTGTTGGTGGTTCCTGCCTTAGGGTAGGGGAAATGCTGGACAGTGGGGTAGATGCTGTCCACGTTGTTGATGATGTCGAACCATCCGGTTCCGCTGGTGTTGCTCTGCCAGTAAGCGATATGGCTTCCGTCGCCGCTCCATCGGAATCCGTCCCGGCAGTCGAACTCCTCTTCATACACCCAGTCGAACGTTCCGTTCACGATGGTGTCGTTGCCGTCGGTAGTGATGGCTTTGTATGTTTTTGCTGCCAGGTCCTCCACGTAGATGTTGTTACGGCTTACGTATGCCACCTTCTTGGCATCAGGAGAGAACTTCGCAAACATCAGGCTGCTTTCTGGCAGTCCTATGCCCAGCTGGTGCAGCTCTCCGCTCTTTCGGTTGAGCACCCAGTAGTCGCCCCGCGTAGCGTAACGCCACACTTTCCTGGTGTTGGTGAACAGCAGGATTTTGTTTCCGTCCTCGCTGAAAGCCACGCTTCCCAGTCCTTTGTCGATAATGGTCTTTCCGCCTGCCTTGTCGATGGTCAGCTGTTCTGCAGGTATGATTACGCTGCGTTCGTCGTCCTTGCAGTTGTAGGACACGATGACCTCCCTTCCTTTTTCGTCTTGCTCGATTTTCATGTAATGCTCGCCGTCGGGCATCCAGTTGAACCGGCCTGCATAATTAGGATAGACGATGCTGCCATAGGCACGCAATCGAAGCATTTTTGCGGTGTGGTCCGTGTTTTGGCCATGCATGTCCACAGCAAAGAGGGTCAGCAGAATAAATGTGACAAGTATTGGATGTTTTGTTCGGGTCATCATATATTTTGTGATTAAGTTTTCTTAGGTTTTTGAAGTAAGAACGGGCATGATCCGTCTTCACTTGTTGAGGGTGAATTCCGTGGTTTTATTGGTTGAGGTGTTGAGGAAAGTGCCGGTCATGGTGTTGCCTTGGATTCGTCCGTTGAGTTTTCCAGAGGGTGTACGGTGGTCCTCGTCGATTTCGGTGAGGCTGAACGAGCCGTCGGGCTTGATGGAGCCGGAGATGTCGAGTGCGGGCGAGTCGAACTTGGTGTAGCGGATGGTGCCCGAAAGCCGGGTGCCGTCCTGCTTGAGACGGATGACGGTGGGGGTTCGGATACTGCCTTTGTACGTCCCTGCTACGTCTGGGAGCGGGGATTGAGCCTCCTCCTCAGCTGTTTGTTCTTCGTTGCCGACGGCAGGACTTCCTGTTTCCTCAGCATTGTCCTGTTCTTCCTGTACCACCTCTTCTTCGGCTTCGGTCGTCTGACCGTCCTCGTCGGAAGAGTTTCGCGTGGGTAGGAACTGTGAGAAGACGACTACGAGTATGAGCACGGCGAAGAGGCCGATTAACTTGAAAGTTCCGATTTTCTCGTCTTTGTGGATGTTTCCATCGGAGAGGGGAGCGGAGGTCTTGCGTCCGAGGAGCCATGCCCTGCATTCAGGACATACCTCGTTTTCGTCGGAAACCATCTTTCCGCATACAGCGCATTTGATGAGTGACATGGTTAGTTGAGAGTTTTTTTGAGTTTAGAGTTTAGAGTTTAGAGTTGAGAGTGTAGTTACTCAGATTTTAGTTGAGAGTTTAGCCATGCGGACTGCCACCCGACACGAGGAGCCTTTATGGGGCTGAGAATCGCCGTGACATACTGGAGGGCGCAGGGTTGAGCTTGGCAGTTGAAGATTTGGATGAGCCGCGCGTTGGCTTATTTGTCTTGTTCTCAGAGGTGTAGCGTCATGAGGATGTGAGGAATGCCGTCCTCAAGGAAGGGCTCGGATGCCTGTCGGAATCCCGCTTTCTCGTAGAGAGAGCGTGCGTAGACCTGTGCTTCGAGTGATATGCAGTCGGGCTGGAACTTCTGTTTAGCCAGCTTGATTCCTTCTGCGATAAGCTGAGAAGCCAGTCCCTGATGTCGGATTCGCGACACGACCCTTCCGATGGATGCGTCCTTGAGTTTAGCTCCAGCTGGCAGCACGCGCACGTATGCCTGCATTCCGTTGTCGTCGGCAAGCCAGAGATGCCACGCGTGGCGGTCGGCTCCGTCGATGTCCTGGTAGGGGCAGTTCTGCTCGACCACGAAAATCTCGGCACGTAGTTGCAGTATGTCGTGCAGCTCGTCCACGGTGAGGTCGTTATAGTGCTTGATGTGGAGAAGCATGGGGGTGATATGATGCGATTTTTTCTATTTGGCCATGCTGATGGCACAATTTTTTTGCAAAATTAGTAAAAAATGTTGAGAAATATGGATTTTTTAGTAAATTTGCAGTCTGAAGGGCAAGAATTGACAACGTTACTAATGAGATAATGAAATGATGCATCCAAAATTTGTTATTACGATGGATGGCGTGCTGCGTCTGGGGATGGTGGTTCAACATCGCGAACTGCTTCAGCCGGGCGACCAGTGCATCGGTGGTGGCTATTATGAATTCGACTTTGTGTCGAACCGCCTGCTGCTGCATGGCCGTTCTTACGACTTCGGCGAACCGAAATGGCATCTGCTGGATGAACTGAAGGTGGCATCCACCTATCGCGGACTGCGGATAACGTATATCTACGATGACGGAGAGGAGTTGGCGGTGAGCGAGGAAAAGGATGTGAGGTATGTGTAGGGCATAGACTTTGCCCGGAACACATTCAACTCTTGCTTCCGACGTTCGTCGTTCAATATTAATTTTTTCAATATTAAAACTTTCAACTATTCAAGCAAATGGACTGGTCGTACGTGATAGCGCCTGTGGTTGGCGGAGTGATAGGGTATAGTACTAATTGGTTGGCAATCAAGATGTTATTTCGTCCGCATACGGCGAAATATTTGTTTGGCAAGCGCCTGCCGTTCACCCCTGGCATCATCCCCAAGGAGAAGCCCCGTATGGCCACAGCCATAGGCGGGGCCATCAGCGAGAATCTGATGAGCCGCGAAGTGCTGGAGAAGAATCTGCTGTCAGACGAGATGCTGGAACGTATCCGTACGTCGATAACCGGTTTCTTTGTCCGTCAGCAGCAGAACGACGAGACGCTGCACGAGTTTCTGCTGCATTACCTCTCAGAAGATGACATCCGCAATGCGGTTGGCAGTGTGAAGAAGGAACTGACAGGACAGTTGGTGGACCGTATGTCGAAGTCCGGCTTGGGCGAGAAGATCGCGGAGTTGGCCGCCCGTCACGTGACTGACAAGCTTCGCAGCGACGGTCTGGACCTGAACCTGCCCGGCCTGCTGGCGCGTCTGATTGGTCCTCGTCTGTGGAACAAACTGGCCGACGTCCTTGAAATCCCAATACGCAAGTTCTTGACGAAGAACATCAACCAGCTGATGGAAAAAAACGGCGCTGAGATGGTGGGCAATCTGATCACGAACGAGGTGAGCGCGTTTGAGAAGACCCCGATGCGCGAGCTTCTGTCGGGAAAAGACGAGCAGATCCGCCAGTTCACTGACTCCGCTCTTGCGTTCTACCACACTGTCATCTCTGAGCACCTGCCCCGTATCCTCTCCGCCATCGACATTCCCCGGATCGTGGAAGGACGAATCAACGAGATGTCGATGGACGACACAGAGAAGCTGATACTGGACCTGATGGACAAGGAACTGAAGGCCATCGTGTGGCTTGGTGCGTTGCTCGGGATGATTATGGGGTGTGTGAATATTTTTATTTAGTTTTTTTTAGAGTTTAGAGTTTAGAGTTGAGAGTTTAGAGTGATGTTACTCTGGTTTTTGTTTGGGGGTTATAGTGGGGCCATGCAGCTGGAAAAGGGGCGTATGGAGTAGGGGTGTGTTGTGTTGGGAATGCAAAAACGGGCTTTTAGGTATTGATGAAGACTGTTTTTAGCGCTGAAATGTTAAAATAGGGGGTTGCATGCAAAAAATATTCAAAATGATTTTGTAGTAAAAAAACTTTTTACTAATTTTGCATTGAATATTTGCTATAAAAAGCAAAAACACCACGGGATGGGAAATATGGCTTTCAAGTCAACAACAATTTGATAAGAGACAAAGGTTTCTGTAACGCAATTATCCGTCGCATCTGCGAGGATGAGGGGACTGCACCAAGGCTCGTCTTTGGGGTGTCCTGGGATGATTGAGAATAGTTGTTTGGTTTACATAGATTAGTAGTTTTAAGATTCTTGTAGGGAATTTGATTACCCTATTTCGAGTTTTTGGAACAGCCCCTGCGTAGCAGAATTTATGTCTTGTAACGACGCTCTTGCTTTCAGACAGCATGAATTACAAAAATGGAATCAGCCGTCAGACAGCATGAATCATACTAGAAAACGGCATGTGCGGCGCTGCCTTGTATAACAGTCCGAAAACTGCATGCACGTTCGGAGCCAGTGCTCTTGGGATGCCGGTCGCTATAGAAGGTCGTAGGAGAGAATATGTGATAACCGATGGCACGGCGGTGCCACACCTTAGCGACACGGATCCCGGAGCTATTAACACTTGAATGCGTACGACGCGTCTTCGCATGAACATAATGGTGAGTCCTGATTCCGACTCCCCCCTCACGGCGGTCGGCGACATAACTGCCTGACAAGGCATAGAAAGAAGACAATATGACATGGTAAGGATGAAAATTGCCGCCAGCCGTTCTTTTTTTAGATGCTATATTTGTGTCAATCAATTAATTTGTGTAATTTTGCAGACTTGTTTTCAGGAACTACGTTTTTATAGAGAGAAAACAGATTACCTAACCCAAAAACTTGAAAAAAATGAAAAAAAGAAAATTTTCGCTGATCAATAAGTCTTTTTTGTGGGAGAAAATCCATGAGTATGCCAAGAAAGCAGGCCGTGCCAGCACGCGCCCAATTCTGCTGATGTACTACGTGCTGAAATCGAAGGAAACCCCTTCGAAGGACAAGCTGGCCGTGTTCAGCTCTATAGCCTATTTGGTGCTGCCCCTCGACCTGCTGTCGGCCAAGCGCCTGCCAATCATCGGCCTGCTCGACGAGGTGACGTCGCTTGCCGTGGCCATTGATCGCGTGGCCAAGCATATCACCCCTGAAATTCAGGCTCAGGCCGACGCCACGCTGGAGCGATGGTTTCCCACAGACGGACCAGAATACGTGGATTACGAGATGGTGGGCAGCTGACCTCACACCCCTATAAAATAATAGCCCCGCAAAGAACGTGTATGCAATTTGAGTGGACTTCCCCTGAATTGTTAACGGAATTTTTGGAAAGGAAATTACCGGTTTTTTTAAGAAATCAAATTTTGGATCACCCAACAAAACAACGAGCTTATGAAAAATGATGAAGATATGATGCGGGACGTCGACGCCCAGGCGCAGTACGTGATAGAGATCATGTCGAAACGAGTGACAGCCGATGAGGTTGACCTGATAAGAGATGCTTACGACTTGGCCAGCGAGGCTCACATGGGGCAGAAGCGCAAGACCGGTGAGCCATACATCATGCATCCTGTTGCCGTGGCGATGATAGTGGCCAAGGACATGCAGCTGGGCTCAGCTCCCGTGATGGCCGCCTTTCTCCACGACGTGGTAGAGGACACGAAATACACGGCCGATGACATAGAGCGCCGTTTTGGCCACGACGTGCGCGTGCTGGTGGAGGCCGTGACGAAGCCTGAGCGTGAGACGTATGAGATGACGAAGCAGCTCGACAATTTCAAGCAGATGCTTTTGCATTTCGACTACGACATCCGCGCCTTTCTTGTGAAGCTGGCCGACCGCCTTCACAACATGCGCACGCTGGATTCGATGCCTGCCCGCAAGCAGGTGAAGATTGCCAGCGAGACCGACATCTTCTATGCCCCGTTTGCCAACCGCCTCGGGCTTTACAACATCAAGGTGGAGCTGGAGAATCTGAGCATGAAATACCGCAGCCCTCAGGTGTACAAGAGCCTGAAGGATCAGATGGACTATTATCGCTTTGACCACGAAGACCGCATCAACCTGTTTGCCGGCAAGATCCGCCGTCTGCTGCGCGGCCAGGAGATCAGTGCCCGTGTTGTGGTGAACTACCTGCCTCCCTACAGCGTGTGGCGTAAGATGCAGCGTGAGAACACCGATTTCGACCATGTGCAGTGCAAACATCAGGTGCGTATTGTCTATGAATGCCCCGACAAGACGGATGAGAAGAAGCTTGCCCTTCGTATCTATTCGTTGCTGACCGACGAGTTCAACGAGCGTCCCGGAAGCATGCTGAACTACATCAACACGCCGAAGGAAAACGGCTATAAGAGCCTTCATGTGCAACTGCTGTCGGACAACAACGGCTGGGAGCAGGTGCAGATCACGAGCGAGCGTATGCTTCGCCACAACCAGCTGGGCTGTATCGCCGAGCGCAAGGAGGAGCATGTGAAGCAGTGGATAGAGAAGTTCCGTAAAGTGCTGAAAGAGCTGAACTCAAACATCAACCGCCGTGACTTTCTGGAGAATGTGACGCTGTCGTTCTACAACGACAACATCACGGTTTTCAGTCCCAACAACGACGCCTACCATATGTCGCCACGTGCCACTGCCCTGGACTATGCGTTCATGATTCACACCGACCTGGGTCTTCATGCCAAGAGTGCCCATATCAACGGTCAGCTGATGCCCGTGACGACCGTTCTGAAGATGGGTGACCTCGTGCAGATAGACACCGATGAGAACCATTTTCCTGAGCCGGAGTGGGAGCGTGTGGTGACCACCGAGACGGCGTCGAAAGAGCTGCGCAGCTACTTCTCCCGCCAGCCGAGACTGGATTTCGACCGTTGCCCTGTCTGCGGTCCGCTTCCCGGCGAAGAGATTGTGGCGTTCAAGAACCGTCAGAACGGCATCATGGTTCACACCCGCGACTGCATGACCGCCATGCGCGACGCCACGAAAGAGGGCGACACCATCGTCGACGTGGAGTTTCCTCCCCATCCCGACATCCTCTATCCTGTGGGCATCCGTATCAAGGCCGTCGACCGCTACCATCTGCTGAGCGACATCATCAACTGCATCACCGATCAGCTGAAGCTGTCAATCGACTCTCTGACCACCACGACGAAGGATGCCATCGTCAGCACGTCGATCGTATTCTCCGTTCATTCCTTCGACGAACTCCATGCCATCATCGACCATATACACCGTGTGGCTGGCATCGAGGAGGTGGGGAGACGATGAAGTTTGAAGTTTGAAGTTTGAGGTTTGAGGTTTGAGGTTTATTGCCATGCGGACGAGGTAGTTTGATGTTTATTTCATGATTTTCGGCTGCGCTCAACATAGCTCAAGCGAGCTTATTGTGGCACTCGCAGCTTCAGAATCTTGGTTATGTCTCATATTTTTCCTAACTTTGCATTTCGAAATGAATCTTTCCATTTTTGGGATGTAAAAACAACCGGAAAAATATGAGACGTGTTATTTCTTATCTGAGGGACCTGAAGGCGCATAACGAGCGTGAGTGGTTTAACGCGCATAAGGATGCGTATCTTGAGGCTCAGAGCGTGTTCAACGGCTACGTGCAGTCGCTGATAGGCCGGATGGCTGAGACGGATGGGACGCTGGGCGGCCTGCAGGCGAAAGACTGCGTGTTCCGTATCTACCGCGACGTTCGCTTCTCGAAGGACAAGAGCCCTTATAAGACACACATGGGGGCGTATATCTGCCGAGGCGGCAAGAAGTCGGGCTACAGCGGCTATTATTTCCATGTGGGCATCGGCGGACATGGCTATCCCGACGGTCATATGCTTGCCGTGGGCGACTACTGCTGCGATGCGAAGGTGCTGAAAATCCTTCGTGAGGACATTCAGGACGACGGACTGACTTTCCACAACTACCTGGTGGAGGCAGCTAAAGTCGGATTCGTGCTCGACGACAGCTGGAAGCTGAAAAAAGTGCCTGCTGGTTTCGACAAGGAGTCGGAGTGGGCGGAGTTTCTGAAATATAAGGTGTATTGCCTGTGGCAGGAGCCGGCCGAGGATTTGTTCTTGGGCGACGACAGCGTGGAGCGTGTGGCCCAGACGATGCTGACAGCCAAGCCGTTCCTGGATTTCGTGAACAGGGCGATTGAATACGTGAAAGAGGGAAACGAATAAAACTTTGAGGTTTGAAGTTTGAAATTTGAAGTTTATTGACATGATTTTCGGCTGCGCTCAACATAGCTCAAGCGAACTTGGCTCTGTATTCGCTTGCACGAAAGTTGAAATTTGAGGTTTATTGATATGAAACAGATAGAGGTAGTTGCGGCCGTGATTATAGAGGACGGCCGCTTGTTTGCCACTCAGCGCGGGTATGGTGATTTCAAGGACTATTGGGAGTTTCCCGGCGGAAAGATAGAGCCGGGCGAGACTCCCGAGGAGGCTCTACGACGGGAAATCCGTGAGGAGTTGGACTCTACGGTGGAAGTGGGTGCTTTGCTGACCACAGTAGAGTATGATTATCCACAGTTCCACCTCATTCTCCATTGCTTCCGATGCCGTGTGGCTGAAGGCAGTCTTACGCTGAAAGAACATGAAGCGGCTCTCTGGATTGAACTCACCAGGCTAAGGGAACTGGACTGGCTTCCAGCCGACCTTCAGCTGCTACCTATGCTGGAACAACTTGCTGAGGAATAATGAAACTGATACAAAAAAACAGGGGTGCCCCCTGTTTTTTCGTAAGTATGCCGTTCTATTTAGCCCATTTGAATGCATTGCCGTCCCATTTGAGGAGGAACACGGTTTCTTCTGCTGTGTCTTCCTCGTAGTCCACTTCGTAGGCGCTGATACGGATGTCCTTTCCTTTTTCCGGCATATGAGCCCTGTATTTGTCGAAAGGCTGCATCTTCTGCTCAATCATGTCCGTGATGGCCGGTTCGGGGGTCATAATCTTTTTATCCGGGTCGTAGTCGTAGAAGAGTGTGATCTGGTCGTTCTTTGACGGTATTTCGTGTTCCTCAGCGAGGAAAACTCCGAAAAGACAGTGTCCGTTGGGGCGTTTCCAATAGCACATCTCGGAATAGAGATCGAACTGTGTGAGTGCGTCGCTTCGAATGTATCCGTTCTTGGGAGAACAGTTGACGCTGAAGTGGTCTGTGTCGAGTTCTTCCGGCTCTAAGATGTAGTAATCTATGGCACGGTGTGGCGGAAAGTCGATGACTGACGGCCCTCCCGAGATGAATGAGTATGCGAACAGCTCGATTCCCGGTGATTTTATGTTTTGATTCCAGGATTCCTCGATGGGCCTGTATCTCCAGCTTTTCCTGATGTTGGCGATGGCGCCGCCTTCATAGTCGCGGAGTGATGCTGTTGCGTAGTTTACTGAGGGGGGGATGGTGACCTGCTCCTCGTCTGCCGTCACTTCTTGAGCCTCTTCAGTCTCAGCGGATTTAGGCTTTTTGTTTTTCTTTTTGTTTCTGATGGTGGTCTTTTCCTTCCCCCTGTCGGCCGTGGCATTTTCAGCCTTCTGCTGTTTGCCGCATGCGGTGAAGAGCAGCGACAACACAATCAGCAGCATTGTTTTTAGGTTTCTTCTTGTCATGGTTCGTTTTTTTTAAAATGGGAGTAAAAATGGTAGTAAATGTTTTCATCCTTTTAAGAACATGAGCCGGTATTCCACGGGAGTCATGCCGATGGCGTCTTGTATTCGTCGTTGTAGTGTCCTCACGTTGCCGAATCCAGCCTCTTCTGCTATGGCCGCAATGGTGTATTGGGGATGTTCTCACAGCAGGCGTAGTGCCGCCAGCACTCTGAGGTTGTCGATGTATGCGTCTGGTGTTCGGTAGATTGTCTGATGGCGGAAGAGCCGGTTGAGGCGTTCCTGGCTGACACCGAGCAGGCGTGCCAGGTCGCCGGCGTTGAAGCTGGGCTCCAGGTGCTGACGGTTCTCTTCCAGCTTGAGTTCAATCAGTCCGAGCAGCTCGCCGTCGTCCTTGAGGTCGGCATTATGCTGGCGTTCGATGTTGCCTTCCATCAGCTGTCGTGCCACTTCGGCCCGTCTGCGCATACGCGAACAGCGAGCGGTTGAAATTCGTCATCACTGACAGCGGGAAAGCGTTTGCCCCGACAACCTACGGATTCCCCTTTTCTTGATGAAGCCGGATGTTTGCATCTTCTTGGTTTTTGCCGTTGTCCAGTTGATGTGATCACTTGCTGGCTATGATGTTGATGACAGCCACAATGTCGGAGATGTCCACATTCGTGTCGTTGTTGACATTGGCTGAGTCTCGGTAGGTGTTCCCACAGCGGCTGATGCGTCAGCAGCTGAAAATAATGTGATGACAAGGGCTGCCACCCATGTCTGTAATCTCTTTGTTGTTTTTATCATTGTCAAAAGGTATAATGAGATTTAGTTTTATTTATCGTTGTAATGTCCTTAGGCCGCTAGAACTTCAACATAAATTTTTCATCAAATATTCTGTAGATAAGCCTATGCTTTTTAGTTATTTTTCTGCTCTAACGGCTTCCTGGGAAACCTTTGAGGGGCTCGGGATGGCCTGTACCGGACTTTGGATGGGATTCAAGTTCCTTCAGCAGGCTGTTTGCTTTTGCAAATGCTTTTGGCTCGCTTTTTGCCAGTCTTTGAAAATCCTTGGCAGCCTCTGGCATGATAACAATTTTATAACTCATATCCGTTTCTCTTCAAAAAGTCTGAAAGGTTCTCGCCTGGCAGCATGGCCATTCCTTCGCCGTTCTTGCTTTCTTGTTCTGCCCGTTCCAGTTTTGCCATATATTCTTCTTTAGTCATAATGGCAGAGTTTTCTTTTTCTTTTACCAGTTTTGCCACATACCTTGCCAAACGTTTCATAAGCGATTCGTTGTCGGCAATAGAACCAATATCCTGCCAGAGTTTGGTGTTTTGAGCGTTTATTTGTTGTAATGTCATATCTATATGTTTTTTCTACAAAATTACATATAATTTACAACATATACAAATTAATGAAACGGAAATTTTTTTCGCTTTGGAACTACGGATAAATAGAAGACGGGCATTTATTGTTATTTCAGTGATTTGCGATTCGCGAATTGCAAATTTAAGTAAAGGCTTATATCTTCAGTTTTATTTGTAGTAATCGTCCGAATTTTTCTTCCTGAATATTTGGAAGTTTCAAAGAAAAATGTTATCTTTGCGTCAAATTTACGAAATAACTGAGAGGGATATTAATTTTTAAGCAGATAAAAACGCAGAAGGCTATGGAAACAAAACAGTTACAAGACAGAGTGAGAGGGTCGCTCATGGCGGGGGCGATAGGCGACGCATTGGGTTATCCCGTGGAGTTCATGAGTTTATACTCAATCAGAGCACAATATGGTGAGGAGGGAATCACCCGACTGGACACGGACTCCTCCGAGAGCCGGGATGGGGGTAAGGCAGTGGTGTCGGACGACACTCAGATGACACTGTTTACGGCCATGGGCCTTCTGAATGCCAAGAACCTGGATGTGGAACCGAAGTACGCCATCTGCAAGGCCTATCTCGAGTGGTACAGCACGCAAAGGCACTGCCGTGTGGACGGTCCGGTCAGCTGGATTATGGAAGTTCCAGAAATCCATGCCCTCAGGGCTCCGGGAGGAACATGCCTCAGTGCGCTCTCATCCATACTACAGGGTGGGGAACCAGTGAACAACAGCAAGGGCTGCGGAGGCATGATGCGGGTGGCTCCAGTGGCGCTCTTCGCGGCCGTCAACAACCGCATGGACATCGAGACAGCAGATAAGCTGGCAGGCGACGCGGCAGAGATCACACATCTCCATCCGCT
>CAMOTI010000129.1 GCA_946625675.1 uncultured Prevotellaceae bacterium
TGCGTTTTTTACTTCTTTTACGTGCTGTTAAGCCCCCAAAAGCCGATAGATTTAGTATGAAGACGCACCGCGGCGCGTCTCTACTGGCAGTTCCCCTATCCTTTCTCGATGAAGCAGGTGTGTGTTTTCGTCTTCTGGAGAGAAGCCATATATGGACGTCTCTACCGTGGGATATATTTCTGTCTGTGGGGATTTGGGCACGTTTGCCAACGTCTTTCCCAAATCCCCACAGGTACATAAAGGCCGTACGGCCTGTTTCCTACAAAGTAGACTCAACAAACTGCCGCAGGTTGTTTAAGCTTTTGCCATAATGTTGCGGATGCTGCCGCCCATATAGGCGGCCAAATCAAATGTATTCGGTTCTTCCATAATTTTTTCTCCTATCCCATCACCACGTCGAGCACCATCATCAACACGAATCCAAGGGCAAAGCCGATGGTGCTGAGGTTGCTGTGTTCGCCCTCACTGGCCTCGGGGATAAGTTCTTCCACCACGACATAGAACATGGCTCCGGCCGCGAAAGCGAGCAGGTACGGCAAAGCCGGCGTCATCATCGATGCCAGCAGGATGACGGCGATACTGCCCAAAGGCTCCACCACGCCGCTGAGACTCCCGATGAGGAACGACTTCCACTTGGAATTTCCTGCCGCCCTCATGGGCATGGAGATGATGGCACCCTCAGGCACATTCTGTATGGCGATTCCCACAGAGACGGCCAGCGCGCCGGCAAGCGTCAGATGGGCTGCCCCCTCGCCTGCCCCGGCGAACACGACTCCTACAGCCATGCCCTCGGGAAGATTGTGGATGGTGACAGCCAATGCGAGCATCGCCGTACGGGATAGATGCGAACGCGGACCTTCCGGTTTTTCTGTGCCTATGTGCAGATGGGGAGTCAGTTCGTCGATAAAAAGGAGAAAGCCCATGCCGAGGAGAAAACCGACAGCCGCCGGCCACACCGCGCCTTTGCCGGCGTCAGCCTCCATCTCGATGGCGGGAATGAGAAGCGACCACACAGAGGCGGCCACCATCACTCCAGAGGCGAATCCCAGCAGCGTCTTTTGCAACCGGACTGACATCCCGTCCTTCATCAGGAAGACAAAGGCAGCCCCCAGCATCGTGCCCAGCAGGGGGATAAAGATTCCGATGATGAGTGCCATATCTGAATGTAAATGCATTGGTAGCACAAGAAAGCGATTACTGAGCCGGCTCCCACTTGCAACGTACGGGAGAGACGATGGCTCCTTCTTTCTTCAGTTCGGCAAATGCCTTGTCCACTTCCTTGCGGTCAGCTCCCAACGCTTTTGTCACTTCGCCTGCTGAAACTGGTTTTCCGGCCTCACGCATAGCCTGTAATACTTGTTCTTTCATAATAGTTCAATAGTTTTTAGAATTTAGTGATATTAAAAAAATTACTTTCCACACTATCCAGACAGATTGCAGACCGTCTGGGGTTTGCGGACATCCCCTCTTTCAGCAAGTTCTTCAAACGGCACAAAGGATGGACTCCCAGAGACTACCGAAACAAAAAAGCATGCCTATAGCTCACCGCTCTGGAAAGGATCCTCTATTGGATACTTTCGATTCGTAGCCTCAGCAATCCAGCTGGCACCTGCACCTCAACGACATCACCTACTCGCTTGTTGAGCAGAGCCTGGGCGATGGGCGAGTTGATGGGAATCTTTGCCTCACGCACATTGGCCTCATGCTGGCTGGTTATAGTATAGACCATGTGCGAGTTATTGTTCAGGTTCGTCATCTCCACCTTACTCAGCAAATGCACGCTGTCGTCGTCCATACGCGACTTGTCAATCACTCTGGTATAGGACAGCACCTTTTGCTTGAAACGGATGCGTCCGAGTATGCGAGCCTGCTCGCGCTTGGCGGCATGATACTCAAAGTTCTCGCTGAGGTCGCCCATGGCGCGGGCGTCAGCGATTGCCTCCTTCACACGCGGAAGGTCGACGGTCTCCAGTTGGCGGAGTTCAGCCACGAGCTTGTCGTAGCCTTCTTGTGACATATATTCCATTTGTCAGAATCCTTTATTATGCTTTTTTTGACCTGCAAAGGTAAGAAAAAAAACTGATTCATAAACTTTTTCAGAGGAATATTTTTCACATGCCCGGCAAAGGATTTTCATAAATTCCTGAGTTATGATGATAAAACATCAACTTTTATAAATCGAAATTTTCTTTTAATTCCGGATAATTTTCTTGTTACCCCCACATCACAAGAGTAACTACACTATTCACTTTTCACTTAATTTTTTCTTCGCCTTGTCCCACGATTTGAGACATCCTGCCACTAACTTTGCCGAAAATTCCAGACTAAAGGAGAAGCACAGGAAGAATCAGCTTGATACCACCGAAGAAAACACGCCCCGAAAAACTGGAATAAAAAAAAGCGAGATTATAAAAAAATTCGTATATTTGCAAAAACATTGCCATATATATGGAAAACGACCCAAACCAGATGAAGGACAACCCAACAGAAAACACCCTGAAAATATGCAAGGCTTCGGCAGGAAGCGGAAAGACATTCACACTCGCTGTGGAATACATCAAGCACCTGGTGAAGAACCCGGCGGCCTACCGCCACATCCTGGCCGTGACATTCACCAACAAAGCCACCGCCGAGATGAAACAGCGAATCACCAGCCAGCTCTACGGAATCAGCCGGGGACTGAACGACTCCGAAGACTATGTCGACAAAATCATCTCAGACGAAGCCATACAAAACTGGTACCGGCAGCTGTGCGACAAACCAAGCGCCACCCCCACCCCACCTCTTGAGCAACTCGTTCGAGACAACTGCCGCAAGGCGCTCACCATGATCATACACGACTATCACCGATTCCGTATCGAGACCATCGACTCCTTCTTCCAGACCATCATTCGAGAACTGGCACACGACCTCAACCTCACCGCAAATCTCAGGGTCGAACTCGATCACGACGGTGCACTCAAGGAAGGGGTCAGCAGGGTCATCGACGCCATCTGCGACGACAAGGAAACCAGGCAGAGGGTGCTCGACTACATCAGCAACAAGATGGAGGACAACAAGAACTGGACCATCAGCGCAGACCTCGAGAAATTCGGGAAGAACATATTCGACGAGAACTTCCTCAAATTCGGAAAAGAACTGAGAGAAAAACTGAGAGATCCCGGATTTCTGAAGAATTACCTCAAAAACTTACAGCAGCTGAAGACCACGGGCGTCTCGCAGCTGAATGACATCGGAGAGCAATTCGACGAGATATGCATAAGGAGGGGAATACAGCCAGACTACCTTAAAGGGAAGAGCAAGAATGCGGCAATGTTTTTCTTCAGGAAACTGAAAATGATGGACAAAAAAGCCCCGGACTTTCCCAATACCCCTTCCACCCTCATCAAACATACCGAGGATATCGGCGAATGGAGCAAGGACAAGGACATTCAGGCCATTGTGGAACAAGAGCAGCTGATGACGATGCTGGACAACGCCATCAAAAAGATGAAGGAGATGAGACGGATTATATTCAGCGTGCAGGAAATCAGCATGCACCTCAACCAGCTGTCGCTCATCAACACCATCAGCCAGAAAGTCAACGACGCGATTGGAGACAGAGGCGAGTTCCTGCTGGCAAACACCAACCACTTCCTCAACGAGATGATCGACGAGAGCGATGTGCCATTCATCTACGAACGGACAGGAACACACTTCGAACATATCATGATCGATGAGTTTCAGGACACATCCGTACTACAATGGGAGAACTTCAAGCCCCTCATCAAGAACTGCCTCGACGATGGCAACGAATGTCTTATCGTGGGCGACGTCAAGCAGAGCATCTACCGCTGGAGAAACGGAGAATGGAGCATTCTCAACAACATGAGCACCGACCCGCAACTCAAAGCATTCGTCAAGGATGACCCGCTCGACACCAACTACCGCAGTGCTGCAAGGGTCATCACGTTCAACAACGAATTTTTCGAAAATGCCAGCTCACAGCTCAGCCACACATACGCCGAAAACGAAGGAGGAGACGCCCAAGACATCCTCAACGCATACAACGAGTGCAACCAGAATATCCCGACAAGCAAAGACTTGAAAGAAGGCTACGTGAGGGTGGAATTAAAGAGCAAGAAAGAGAAAGAAAAAGAAGACGAACAGAATGACGATACAGACAAGTGGTACTGCGACCGCATAACGGCCAACGTGGAGAGACTGCTCAAGGCTGGAATTCCGCAGAGCCAAATCACGATTCTGGTCAGGCAGAACCAACAGGCTACGCGCATCTGCGATTACTTCGGGCAAAAGGAAGAGCTCGTCTGCGGACAGAAAGTGAGAGTGACCAGCGCCGAAGCATACAGGCTCGACAGCTCCCCTGCCGTCAGGCTTATCATCATGGCACTGAAAATGCTGCAGAACCCCAACGATAAGAAATTCAGGGCGATGCTGGCATACTATTACCAGGCTGACGTGGAAGGAAACCACTCACTCATGAATGACTTCGACCAGCTTTTCGTCAACGACATCGACAGTCTCAACAACAGCCTGCCTAAAGAACTGACTCTGCAAGCTGCCACCCTGGCACTCACACCCCTCTACGAACTGTGCGAGCGACTCTACTCCATACTCTCACTCCACAAGATTGAAGGACAAGACGCCTATCTCTTCGCCTTCTACGACCACGTGGCACATTTCCTTGAAGGAAACAACACCGACACGGAAAATTTCATCTCACAATGGGACGAAGTGCTTTGCAAGAAAACAATCAACAACGGAAGCACGGAAGGTATAAAAATCATGACCATACATAAATCAAAAGGACTGGAGTTCCATTCCGTCATCCTCCCGTTTGCTGATTGGGAAATCACCGACTCCAGGAACAAAGACCACCTCATTTGGTGCAAGCCGGAGGAAGACCCTTTCAGCCAGCTGCCACTTTGCCCCGTCAGGATTGTCAAGAACATGAAGGAGTCCGTCTTTGCCGCTGACTACATGAATGAGCTGCTGAAGCAATACGTCGACAACCTCAACGTGCTCTATGTAGCGCTCACCAGGGCATCAAAAAACCTCATCGTCATCTCTTCCCATCCCGGCAAAGACAACTCTATCCACGACGTCCTGTCAAAGGCCATGCCAAAAGACTGGATATCCACCAACGATCCCGACGACCCGTCTCTCACCGTATTTGAGGAAAAGGACGCCACGATCGTGGGATTCCGACAGAAGGAGAAGAAAACGGACAACGTCATGACCGCCATCCCGGAGATGCGGCAGCTCGGATTCAGCAGCGGAGTGTCGAGGGGAGAGTTCCGGCAGTCCAACAAGTCAAGACGGTTTATCCAAGGTGAGGACATCGACGAGCACCGAACGAAATACCTCGACGAGGGAATACTCTTCCATGCCATTCTGGCCGAAATACAGACGCTCGAAGACGTGGAAACCGCCGTTACACGGCTCGACCGACAAGGACTGTTCGACAGCGCAAGCCACCGCGAGGACGTCAAGAGACTCGTGGAAAAAGCATTCCAAGACCCGCGCTCAGCACTTTGGTTCAATCCCGAATGGACCGTCATCAACGAGAACGCCATCGTCTATCGCGACAAGGAGGGAAAAACCGCCACTTGCCGCCCAGACCGCGTCATCACCAACGGCCGCCAAACCCTCGTCATCGACTACAAGACCGGCATCTACCGCAGCGAGCACGAGGAGCAGGTGGCTGGCTACATGGACCTCCTACGCCAAATGGGCTATAACAATGTCAAAGGCTATCTTTGGTACATCCGCCAGCAAAGCATCGTGGAAGTAAATTCCACCACCAGCCAATAGCCCGACCTGTCCGACCCGTCCGACACGTCCGACCTGTCCGACACGTCCGACCTGTCCGACCCGTCCGACCTGTCCGACCCGTCCGACCTGTCTGACCCGTCCGACCTGTCTGACCTGTCTGACTAGTCCGACTTCTCCGATTACTCCGACCATCACCAAATCTCAAACTTCAAACTTCAAACTTCAAAATACCAGTGTTTTCCCCATTCCTCAAACAAGTGGCCGACAACCTGCTCAGCAAGTTCGACGGCAACCTCAAAGACCTCACCATCGTGCTTCCAAGCAAGCGAGGAGGACTCTTCTTCAACCGATACCTGGCGGAGCTCACCGACCACCCCGTATGGGCACCGGCATACACCACCATGGACGAACTGTTCCAAAGCATGACCGAACTCGAGGTGGCGGACCAGCCGCTCCTCATCTTCCATCTCTATGCTGCCTATGCTGAGGCCATCCGACAGGCCAGCCCGGAACCCGACGCCACTGTCGAGAGTCTCGACCAATTCTACGCGTGGGGAGAGGTCATGCTCAGCGACTTCGACGACATCGACAACAACCTGGCACATGCCGACAAGATATTCGCCAACATGAAAGACCTCGAGGACCTCACAACGCTGGACTATCTCACCGAAGAGCAGCAGAAGGCCATAGAGCATTACTTCGGCATTTTCGAGGTGAAGAGCGACTCTCAGCTCAAGCAGAAGTTCCTCAGCATCTGGAACATCCTCTACCCCACCTACCAAAACCTGCGTCAACGGCTTCTGCGCCACAAGCTGGCCTATCAGGGAATGCTCAGAAGGATGGTGGTGGAAGAAGGGTTGAACCCCGACAAGCTGAAGTCTCAAAAATATGTGTTCGTGGGATTCAACGTGCTCAACAAGACGGAGCACAAGCTCCTCGACATGCTGAGACTGGAAGGAAGGGCACTCTTCTACTGGGACTACGACAAGGCATTCATCAAGCCGGACAGCCAAGGCGATTGCTTCTTCGAGGCAGGACGATACATCAGGGAGAACCTCAAGCACTTCGGATGCGAGTTTCCCGCAGACGCTCCATGTTACGACAACATGCGCCACAAAAAACATATCAGCTACGTGACCTCTCCATCCAACAGCGGCGAGACACGCTTTGCAGGTGAGCTGATTGCACGACAAATCAAGGCCGATGAACAGCAGCACCACTCAGCTGTCGTTCTCTGCGACGAGAAGATGCTGCAGTCCATGCTCCACAGCATGCCGGAAAAAGACGCTGACGGGACGCCCTTCAAGATGAACGTCACCATGGGATTCCCGCTGATTCAGACCCCGGCGGCGGGTCTGGTCATGACGCTGCTCGAACTGCATGTCTTTGGCGACAGGAACGGAAAATGGTACTACACCTACGTGGCGAACGTGCTCAAGCATCCATACACCGTCAGGATGACGGGAGGAAAGTCGGCTGTCCTGCTCGACGAAATCAAGGACAAGCACCAGTTCTTTGTCGATCCGGAAAAGTTCCAGACTGACCCATTCCTAAGCAGGATTTTCTGCCACCAGAAAGATATCGACGGACTGCTGGCCATGCTCTCACAGGCTATGCAGGAAATCGCACTCAGCTATGTCAATGCCGACACGCGTTCTTTCGACATCCAGCTCTACCAGGAGTCGCTCTATTCATCCTACACACTGCTCAACCGGCTGGCGGCCATCAGAGCCATGGTGAGAACGGACGAGGAGTTCCTGACTGTGCGCGACAACGACATGAGCACGGACCACTACCTCAGGCTCATCAGGCAGATGATGCAGTCCACGTCCGTACCCTTCCATGGCGAGCCGGCGGAAGGACTGCAAATCATCGGACTGCTCGAGACACGATGCCTCGACTTCGAGAACGTCGTCATCACAGGAATGAACGACGAAAACATTCCGAAAGCAGTGAAGCGTACATCCTTCATTCCATACACTTTGCGGGAAGCGCACGGAATGACCACGTTCGAGGCACGGTCCAGCCTCTATGCCTACTCCTTCTACCACCTCATGCAACGGGCGTCTGACGTCACGCTCGTCTACAACAACTCGGTAGACGAACTATCAAAGGGCGACATGTCACGATTCATGACACAGCTGCTCGTGGAGCAGGACGAGATGTTCGGCGACAACGTGACCATCGAGCAGACCGCTCTCGAGGCAAAGGTGCAGACATCCTCCAGAAAGAACCTCTCCGTACGGAAGACCGACGAGGTGATGGAACGCCTCATCAAGCGGTTCACAGGAAGAATCCTCTCCCCCTCCGCCATCAACTCCTACATCACCTGCCCGTTCAAGTTCTACCTTGAGAAGGTGGCGGCGCTCAAGCCGGATGACGACATCTCTGAGGAGGTGGGAAACGACGTGTTCGGAGATATCTTCCACCATACCATGGAGCACCTCTACAAGCCCTTGGCCAAAAAGATTTTGCTGAGCGACACTTTTCAGAAGCTGAAAGAAAACGAAAGACAGATAGAGCAGTACGTCGACGACGGATTCCGAAAATATTTCTTCAAAGTGGAACCCTTTGACCCTGTCACTTACAACGGAGAGCAGATGCTTAACCGCACCGTCATCATCGAATACGTGAAGAAGCAGCTGGACTACGACGCGCATCTCTGCCCGCTGCGAATCGACGCAGTGGAGAACGACGACCACAAGATGGAAATCCGCATCGGAGAGCACCGTTTCATCCTCGGAGGCATCATCGACCGAATTGACACCATCCGAGTCGGAACCAGCCAGGAGCGGCACAGAATCGTGGACTATAAGACAAGCGCAACGCCACAAGGGTTCAGCACGGTCGACGAGCTCTTCGACTCACAAAGGGAACGCCGGGCCTACCACATCCTGCAGGCGTTCTACTATTCCGACATCTACACAGAGGCATCCGCACAGCCCGTCGCGCCGGCTCTCATGTACATCAAGCCGGCATCCATCCCCCAGACGGATGGAACGGAGGACGAGAGCATCATCAAATGCGCGGCAGACCAAGAGAGCGGTTCCGAAAAAAAGAAATCAAGACAGCCGAAAACACCTGTCCTCGACTTCGCCACGCAGATGAAACAAGAATTTCACGAGCGCATGACGGCAGTCATCAACGAGATGTTCTCCAAAGACGTAGACTTCACGCAGACCACCAACCTCCACGCCTGCAGCTACTGCGACTTCAAGCAGATTTGCGGTAGAGAGGGAAAAAGGTAAAGACATGTCCTGATCATTAACGTGAGTCTGGTAGAATAAATGTGTCCTATTTTTTTCAAGCAAAAAATGCTCCCATCGCCAAAACACTCCTGAATCGCAAGTCGTATAGGAGCCGACGTCTCCAGGCGTCGGAAGCAGAAAGCTCGTAGGTTTGTATTGAGCCAATTGAACTTACCTTAACGTGTAAGGTTCTGGAATTTAGGGATTACGTATCAGACTCGTTTCTACTTGCAAAGTCTGGAGACTTCGCCTCCTACGCGTGGGTTGCAACGGTGGATGGACAGAAACGGAACAATAATTTTTCAGAACCTGTCTGACTCCTAAAAAACGCAAGGAAGAGCCAGCAACTGCTGCATCAGTGTGCGGGCCATGCGCTCATGTCCCAGGTCATTGGGATGGAGGAGGTCGGTCTGGGCGTTATGGAAATATTGTCCGTGCTCCTTCAGCAAGGGGAATAGCCCGGAAGAGGCGTTCCAGTCAATCACGGGAACCGCCCATATATTGCCGGCTTGCTTGACGGCCTCCACGTATACGTCGAGATATTCACCGCACTGATTGGTATACGACTCGTCGCACTGCCAGTTCTTCTCGTTGGCATGGAAGTCGGAACGGTGAATCGGAGTGAGGAGCACAATCTGCTTGGTGGGATAAGTGCGCTTGAGCGAGTCGAGCGCGATATTGATGCGTCCGCAGTAGGTAGTGGGATCCATCGACGGCGTGCGCTGACGGCGAGTGACCATCTGCTTGACTTGTCCATGACCGTACTCCACCTGAGCGTCCTTCTCGTCCCACCATTTTCCGATGGGCACGCCGTTGTTGTAGTCGTTCGTGCCACAGAAGATGAGGATGGCATCCACATCATCACCGTGTTCTTCTTTCAGTTTGGCAGTCTGACGGGGGATGTCGTTCCACTGACGGCCCGACACACCATAGACGTACGGGGTGATTTGAAGCCAGTCCTGCAGGTACGACCAGTATTTCTTTTTCGAGGCGTTATTACGCGGGTCGGTCACGGAGTCGCCGAAATAGGCCACCCGCTTGCCTTGCCAGGGATGGGTGAAGGTGGTCTGGCAGAAAGCGCAGATGGGAAGAATAAAAAATAAAAAAAGGATGTGACAGCGTTTAATGTTCATAACGTTAGATGTTTTTATAGATTGTGACGCAAAATTAATCAATAATTATCACAAGTGAAAGAAGATTCGGGAAAACATGGAAAAAAATCAATTTATTTTGCATAAAAGCATAAAATATATTAACTTTGCCTTGAATACATTCAAATTGTTTTTCAGAGCATAGAGAACAAATTTTCTTTTGAGGAAAACATGTCTTTTTATGAATTCGAACCAATTCTATCAGTTATAAACCAAAAAAAATATTTGCATTATGAATCATTCAGAACACATGAAAGGACGCATGAGGCTTTTCCTGGCCGCCATCAGCCTGCTATGCCTCTCCGTCAGCTCCATGGCGCAGACAAAATGGTCGGAAGTGCTGTGGTGTGAAAGTAACTCTACACTTTATTTCGTCCAGCGCGAGAACAACACGATGACTCCGGGCAAGTGGAGCGGATTGGACGTGGAGCGTCTTGCAGTGAGTTCCAGCGTAGACAACACAGGCACAGACAAGCCCTACTGGATTGACAAAGTCGGGAAGAAAGTGAAACGCGTGGTGTTCGACTCCTCGTTTGCCAACTCCGCCCCGTTCTCCACTGCCTATTGGTTCTACGGGATGAGCGCCCTGGAGGAAATCATCGGCATGAACTACCTGAAGACCTATCGTGTGACGACGATGCGCTGCATGTTCTACGGCTGCTCCAGCCTGAAGAGCATCAACCTGTCGTATATCGACACATCGAATGTGACCGACATGTTCTGCATGTTTTTCCTCACAGGGAAGCTGACAAGTATCGACCTGTCGAAATTCAACACGTCGAATGTGACGAACATGGCCAGCATGTTCTCCAACTCAGGCGTCACGTCCCTCGACCTCTCGAATTTCAATACCAGCAAAGTGACTGACATGGACGGCATGTTCGCCAACATCAAAGTCACAAGCCTCGATGTGAGGAATTTCGATACGAGAAATGTGAAGAGGATGTCGTCGATGTTCTCCCATTGCACAAAAATCACCACGCTCGACATTTCTTCATTTTATAATAAGTTGACGAACACAGACTATATGTTTTATGACTGTCCGAATCTGACCACCATTTACACAAACTCCACCTGGGCTGCGTCCAGCTCAACCGGCATGTTTGAGGACTGCACATCCCTGAAGGGCGCCATCAGCTATTCGCCGGACAAGACCGACGTGACTTACGCCAACCCGAACACAGGCTATTTCACCTTCAAGACACTGCGCATGAAAATCAACAACAAAGAGGTTTCCCGCGACGACGTAAACGACCTGACGGTGATGAGCGGCGTGAGCGTGGCGGAGGGCGGTTACGCGAAGTACGATATCGACAACAGCACGCTGAGCCTGAAGGACGCCACGATTTATGGCTGGAGTCCGTTTGAGAGCGAGATAAAAGAACTTACTATCAACATTGAGGGCAAGAATTACATCACCACGAGCAGCGAGGAGAGTGGCAACGCGATGATGCTATATAACCGTGTGACCATCACCGGTGGCGGTTATCTTTACACAAGCGGAGGCGGCAATGGTGCGGGCATCCAAATCAACGGCTTCCTCACGGTTGAGAATGCCACTGTTGAGGCATACGGCAAGTACGGCATCAGAGGTTTACTGACGACCAGCCCACAGACTGGCGCACTAATAGGCAGCGGACTCACGTTGTGTGGCAACCGTTCAAAGGTGATTGCCAACAGCAACAACAAATGGAACGACGCTGGAGCGAGCATCGGCAACTTCAGCAGCATCACATTGAAGGACGGCGCCAGCGTGACAAGCCCTTATAGGGCAAAAGTGCTGGACGGCAACATAGTAGATGCAGACGGCAATACCATCATCGCCCAGGAAGTGGTCCTTTCCTCTCCCGTCACCAATTACGACTTCAAGATAAACGGTGAGCCGGTGACCGACTGGAACTGCGACGACCTCACCGTCATCGACGGTGTGGAACTGGCGCAGCCCTATGGATTTGCGAAGTATGACCCATCGACACAGACACTGCATCTCAACAACGTGAACATCAAATCCACTGGTGTCACAGAATGTATCAGCACATTTCATTCATACCTGGACTACATCACGGTGGAAGGAGTCGTGAGGATAGAGGCAGATAGGGGTTCTGCCATCTGGCATGGATCCAACACGACAATCAACGGAGGGGGATTCCTGATGTTGCAAAGCAATAGCACAGGCGCAACGATGTATACAGGAGGAGTGCTGACGCTCGACAATGTCTACGTCAACATATACGGCAGTCGCTGGGGACTGTCCGGAGAGACTATTATTCGTAGTGGCGGCAGCGAAATTCCTATAGGCAGCCTGGTGATGCAAAACAATGCCATTCTGAGTGCAGTTGGAACGGAAGTCAGCATCAGGAACTTGACAAACATCACGCTGAAGGACGGCATCGTGATACGCGATCCTGAAGGAGCGGCTTGGGACAGCTCCAAGCTTTCCGTCTGCGTTAACGGCAAAGAATGCAGTGGGCGCGTCGACATAGCCGTGCCTGAAGAGAAGCTGGACTTATGGATAGCCGGCACGCAGCTGACCACCGTAAATGCCCCTTACATCGGGTTAGTACTCGGTACCGACATCTATAGACCGCTGCAGAGCTCAAAGGACTACAAGATTTCCTACGACCAGAAAACCAAGACGCTCCACATGGACAATGTCAGCATCTCCACCACCACAAACGCCGCCCTGATATCGCGTATAGACGGCTTGACCATCAGCGTGGAGAACAACCCGTGCTACCTGATAACCACCAACTCGAACTGCAATGGCATAACCCTTTATGGCAACACGACCATACAGTCGGTCAACGTGACGCCAACCCTCGCCACCCTCGGATTCAGCCTGTTTGTATCGGCCAGCACGCTGACCGGCATTGAGTACTATGGAACCACAAACGGCACAGTGACCCTGAAAGACATCAGGATGTTCGTGTCGGGCGGCGACTACGGCATCACCGGAAGACGTTACAAGGACAACTACTATGCCACCCTGTCCATCACGGGCAAGGACACTTATCTTTTGTGCAACGCCAAGGAGGGCTCCATCTTCATTTTTAAGGCCTTGAAGCTGGACAGCGGACTGCAGATTCACATTCCCGACTACGGGACATTCAGCAATCACGGTGTACGTAATTCCGAAGGAGAACTGGCCACAAGCGTGCTCATCTACAGCAAGGGCGGCAAGAAAGGCGACGTCAACCAGGACGGAAAGGTCGACATCAGCGACATCGTGGCAGTCATCAACACCATCGCCGGCGACACCACCTACAAATCGACCGCCGACGTCAACGAGGACACGAATATCGACATCAGCGACATCGTGGCCATCATCAACATCATCGCCGAACAATGACGGCATAGGCCAACGAAAACATAAAGCAATGCGCGGAGCATCCTGGCATACAGGATGCTCCGCCTTGTTTTTTTTTCTGATGTGGAGAAAGCAAACTATAAAGGCTGCCAGTATGCTGCGTTCTTTATTCCTGTGCCCGTCAAATGAAGCGGAAGTTTGCCAGATAAGTTCAGAAGATACAAAACCGAAAGAAGATGTTACATATCTAAAATTATTATATAAAAAAAAGTGGTAGATTTGCATAAAATTTGAATAATTCAAAAAATCGAGACATGAGAATTCGCATTTGTATGTCAATCCTATGCTGTCTGACTGTTGTGATGGCAGCGACGGCACAGCCAGAAATCACTGAGCCGACACAGTTCTTTGTGATGCATAGCAGCGGAAACCACCTGAAGCGGGGAAACGACAATGGGGGCTATTTGGAATCGGCTATGGCCACCAATCCTCAGCAGATGAGGTTCACCCCTGTGGGTGACGGGTATTACACCATCGAGACGGTTGGTGAAGAGCACCGCTTCCTGTCGAAAATGAATGCGTGGAACACCTCGTTTGTGGAAGACGCTTCGAGCGACGACGCAAAATTCAAGTTAGAGCCCGTGTCAGGAAACTACCTGCTGATTCGCTGTAAAGGCAACGGACAGTGCCTTGGCACCGACAGCAACGACCCGGAGCAGAAGGTATATAGCGACAAAAACGGATCTGACATCAAGCACTACTGGTATCTGAGCGACAAAGTGAACGGACAGCTGCCAACCGATACACTGTCTTACCTGATCAGTCCTTCCAATGTACGCCAGCACTTCGACGGATGGGGAGTTTCTCTTTGTTGGTGGGCAAACATGTGCGGAAAATGGAGCGACAAGGCCATCGACGAGATTGTCAGCTGGCTCGTGAGCCCTACGGGATTGAACTATTCCCATTTCCGATATAACATCGGAGGAGGCGACGACCCCGAGAACAAGAACTGCACACTCCACCACATGGGCGGAGGCAAAGGGCTTCGCGCTGAGATGGAGGGATTCAAGGATTTCAGCGGCGACGAATACCACTGGGATCGTGACGAAGCACAGCGTAAAATCCTTCTCAAAATCCATGAGAAACGCCCGGATGCCGTATTCGAGGCATTCAGCAATTCCTGCCCCTACTACATGACATACAGCGGATGTGTGAGCGGAAACACTGACGGAGGAAAGGACAACCTTCGCCCTGAGTACTATGAGGAATTCGCTCATTATCTCGTGGATGTTTGCAAGCACTATAAAGACACCTACGGCATCGAGTTCAAGACCCTCGAGCCGTTCAACGAGTCGGTGACCAATTTCTGGTTCTGCAACGGGGTGCAGGAAGGCTGCCATTTCGACTATAAGTCACAGGTGGCTTTCGTGAAAGTGCTTGAGCCGATACTGAAAGCGTCGGGACTCAGCACGGTGATTTCTGCATCTGATGAGACGAACATAGGTCTGGCTGTGGAGGGCTACCGCCAGTTCCGTCAAGGAGGTGCCTTGAAACTAATCGGCCAATGGAACACTCACACCTACTCAGGCAACAACCTGGACCGGGTACGCATGGCATTTCTCGCCCATCAGGACGGAACTCCCCTTTGGATGAGCGAAGTGGGAGCCGGAGGAAACGGAATCGGAGGCAACCTGAGTCTCACACAGAAACTCTTCGACGACATGCGATATCTGCAGCCGGAGACATGGATTGACTGGCAGTACATGGAAGAGGCTAACGACCAATGGTGTACCATACGCGGCAGCTTCGCCCAGCAGACATACAACAAGGTGAAGAACTTCTACGTGCGCCAGCAGGTGAGCCGTTTTATCAAACGGGGGTATGACATCATCACGTCGCTCAACAACCAGTCCTTGGCTGCCGTCAATCCGGCACGCGACACACTCGTCGTTGTCCTGCTCAACGAAGGCAGCCAGACGGTACATAAAATCGACCTGGGCCATTTCGCAGAACTGCCTGCACGTACTGTCATTCGGGCTTACAGAACTTCGGCATCTGAGAACCTCCAACTCGTAAGAGACTACAGTATAGAGGGGGCTGAACTTACCGTGAAGCTACCGACTCAAAGCATAACGACCTTTGTCATTCCGGTCAAGGCACGCGAAGTGGAAACTGAGCCGATTTCGACTGATTACGACTATCTGATTGTTCCACGACAGGAACTGACGAGGGCCGTCAGCGCGTCGGAAGACGGCAAGGCCGTCACGATAGAGCCCATCACAGGAAGCAAAGGTCAACGTTGGAAACTGGTACCAAGTGGCAGCTCATTCTTCCTGGAGAACGGATACGGCATGCGAATGACCACGCACCGAGCCAATTCATCTGCAGCCATAACCACACAGACCACCGCCTCCGTTGAGCAGCTGTTCAATTTCAGCGTGATTGACTTCCCTTATTACAAGATCACAAGCGCTCGTTCCTCACGCTATGCGCTGGACCTCGCCAATGCCAACACCGCTCCTGGAACGAAAGTAGACTTGTGGCTCTACACCGACAACACGGATATGCCGGTTCATCGTCAATGGATGCTCGTACCGATTCCAAAGACCGACAGTCTGGTGGACGGCATTGAGATGGTGGACGCAGATGAACATGGAGCGCACACACAGATGACCGACGGCATATACGACCTTCAAGGCCGGAAAACCGGAAACGGAGAGGCGTACTTGAAGCCAGGAATCTATATCCGTATAAAGAACGGTCTGGCAAGCAAGGTGCTCATCAAGTGAAAAGAGCCATACATCCCATCAAGAAACAATACAATAAAAAAATAACCAAATGAAAACGACTAAACTATTCTTATTGATGGCAGGCCTGGTCATGGCGTTGACAGCCAGTGCCTACAAGAAAGAGAGCATCGACATCCAAGTGAACGGCCAAAAGCGCAACATGGTGGTGTTCACGCCCAACACCACTTCCTCAAACATGCCGCTGATGATCGTGACTCACGGTATGAACCAAAGTCCGGAGTACCAGTATGACGCCGACAAGTTTTACAACCTGATTGACACAGCCAAGTTCGTGGTGACTTACCTGCGCAGCGATGGCAGCACATGGGACATCGGAGGAACGAAGGACCAGAACTTCGTGCTGAAAAGCATCGACGAGATGCATACCCGTTATGGGATTGACACGAACCGGGTCTATTGGTCAGGATTCTCCATGGGATCGATGCTGATGTACCACTGCATGGCCAACGTGCAGGACAAGATCACGGCTTTTGCACCGACGAGCGGCGTTCAGTTCAGCGAGCAGCCATGGAACGCATGCAAGAAGCCGGTCAACCTCATCCACTGCCACGCGTACGGAGATAATGTGTTCAACTATAACGACTACAACATCCACAGCTACGTGGAGAACATGGCCAAGATGAACAAATACACCGACTACAAGAAGACCAGCGGCTACAAGACCATACCGAATATCTGGTACGACGGAGTGAAGGAAGTATGGAGCGGAGGAACGGACGGAAGCGTGGTGGAACTTTTCTCCTACAACAACGGAGGACACTGGCCTATGGACGGAAACGCACGGGAGATTTGGAACTTCTGCAAGCGATTCAGCTTCAAGAGTCTGGACGAGCAGTACAAGGAAGCTTACGCAAAAGCTGAGAATCTGCTCTCGGAATGGAAGGACACACCCGAGGTGACAGCGAAGTCCGTCTATACCATGCTCAAGAATGCCGTTGAACGCTACGCAGAGGAGAAGATCACCACAGAGTCGCTGAAGAGCCGGGCAGTGACGCAGCTGAACACGTATATCAGCTATTTCGAGAACAGCGTGAAGGGTATCGACAAAGTGGTGAACGGTGGCGAGACCGAGCAGCCCGACACCTTCGATCCCAACTTCTACATTTTCCTCTGCTTCGGCCAGTCGAATATGGAAGGGAATGCGGCCATAGAGGCACAGGACCGGGAGAACGTGGATCCTCGTTTCAAGATGATGGCAGCTGTGGACATGCCCAACATGAACAGGAAGAAAGGTGAGTGGTACACAGCCTATCCCCCACTCTGCCGCCAGTACACGGGACTCACGCCTGCAGACTATTTCGGAAGGACGATGGTGGCGAACCTGCCCGACTCCATCACCGTGGGTGTCATCAACGTGGCCATCGGAGGATGCACCATCGAGCAGTTCGACGAGGACCAGACTTACACGATTGCACAGAACTCTAAAGACCAGTGGTACAAGGACTATTGCAAGGAATACGACAACAACCCGTTCCGAAGGCTCGTAGACATGGCGAAGAAAGCGCAGCAGTACGGAGTCATCAAAGGCATACTGCTCCATCAGGGATGCTCCAACAACGGGCAGAAAGACTGGCCGGTGAAGGTGAAGCGCGTGTATATCCGCCTGCTCAACGAACTGGGACTTGAGGAATCAGAGACGCCACTGCTCATCGGTGAGACGCTGTCACAGGCTAAGGGAGGGGTCTGCTGGGGACATAACGAGGTCATAGGAAAGACGAAACCCGTGATTCCCAACTCACATGTCATCACCTCGCAAGCCGTGCCTGGAGCCAGCGACGGACTCCACTTCACTGCAGCCGGCTACCGAACGATGGGACGGCGTTACGCACAGAAGATGTTGAGCCTGCTCGACAAGACTGCCGTCATCGACTTCGACGCAAGCGAAGAGCCGTTCCCGCTGACCGTGGAGGATTTCAATCCCTGTCTCTATCTTTGGGGCACATTCAAAAAATCAGGAAGCCTCAACAACTTCACGAGCACGGACTATGGAAACTGTGGCGGATGGCGCTACAGTAAGGGAATCGACTTCTCTGGCGCTAACTACCTGGTCGTGAAGCTGCGACGTGCCGCCACCTGCAATCCGGTGATCCGTATTTACGACACTGACGACTATCTCAACCCTTGCTACACCTACCAGATGGGCAACAAGAAAGAGGCGGTCATCGACCTCAAAGCCATGCAGACCGCCGACGGAAAACCCATCGACCCCAGCCACATCTATCTTGTAGGTATCCAGACGGCAGGAAGCGGAGCCGTATATATAGATGATGTGTTCCTGTCAATGGACGGAGAGGTGTCAACGGGCATTGAGCAAGTTGAGCAGAACAATAGAACACTGAATGCTTGCGAGATATACACGCTTGACGGACGTCGGGTCAACCACCCTCAGCCGGGCATCAACATCATCCGGACTGCCGACGGAAAAGCAAAGAAAGTGATGTATTAGTTTGAGGTATAATAAAATATGATAATAGGAGTTTAGGTATGAGGACCTGAACTCCTATTGTTTTGAGGGGAACACACAGAGTTATCTGTTGATGTACTGTTCCCTGTAATCTTTAGCCGTCATACCGCTGTTTTGCCGGAAATAACGCGAGAAAGAGGAAGCATCAGGGAAGTTAAGCAAGTTGCTGATTTGCTGGACTGAAAGGTCGGTGCGGTGTCGCAAGAGTGCTTTCGCCCTGATTATGGTGTACCATGCAATCCACTGTCCGGCGCCGATTCCCGTCTCCTGCTTGATGATAAACCCGAAATACTTCGGTGAGACACAAAGTTTGTTGGCGTAGAAAGCAACCTCACGGCTCTCCAGGTAGTGCTCCACCAGCAAGTCGTAGAACTGATAGAAGTAAGTTCTACCGGTAGTTGACTCTTTTCCTGAAAGTCCGGGTGGTCCTACCTCTGTCTTCACTCTGAAACTTCTCGCCAGTTGCGACAAGACATCTATGATATCTGTGAGGATATCCTTCTTTCTGTCTATTTCCACCTTAGTGACTGACTTCAGCAGCTTGACGATATCAAGCATACACGCATATTGTTCGTCTGAGAGGCGGAACAACGGGTTGCTATGGAAGAAAGGGGTGGCGCCGTATGTGAGACGGTGCTTGATTTCCTCAAAAAATTGCTGGGAGATGACGACCAACGTGACAAGATAGTCATCTGACGACTCCTCTGCAGAAATCGTATGGTTGGGATAAACCACAGAAAAGTCATGTGGCCCGAAATGAACTGGCCGTAAGTCATATTCACCCTTCGAATATCCTTGATGGTTGAGCACAGCCACCATGTGCGGAGAAACAAAAGGCTCATGATAGACTGGCATACGATTGACACCTTCTATCACGACTATCCCATGTTTTTCTATTTCAGCCTCCACCAGTTCTAATGGATGTTGTAGATTTTTATGCACTGTGTTTTGCTTAGTTGTCAGTAATTTTGCATACAAAATTACATATTTTATATAAAATAAACAATATAATCAGACTTTTTGTCAATTCTTTTCGTCTTTTCAATCACATAAATATACAAAAAAAGATGTAATTTTGCATATTTTAAATAAAAATACGCAAGCACATACTAACAATTCAGAAAATTATGAAGAAACTACTGATGACTTTAGTCGGAATGATATGCATGACAGCTGCGATGGCTGACGATGTCTATCCTTATCTGACAATTGAAAGTTCAGACGGAAGCACCACATCCATAGGTGCCGAAGGACTGACACTGACGGCAGGCGAGCAGGGCAGCCTCACCGCCACCAACAGTGAAGTGACAAAGACCTTCAACCTTAGCGATTTGACGAAGATGTATTTCTCCGGTTCCAACAAGACTAACACGCTGAAGGGCGACGTGAATAGGGATGGCAAGGTCGACATCTCCGACATTGTGGCCATCATCAACCAGATTGCTGGAACCGCCACATACGCCGATGCCGACGTGAACAATGACAAAGGAGTGGACATCAGCGACATTGTGGCCGTCATCAACATCATCGCCGGAACAGACGACTCTTCATCTGACGACGACACCTCCACCGAGGAGCTGACAGACACCATCCAGACACTCAACATCAGTATGGCCAACGTGACTTACCGGTTCCGTTCGGAAGAACTGGACACGATGACTTTCGAGAACGGAACCACGCTCACCGTGATGGACAGGACATTCACACTGAGCGAGGTGACATCGATGAATGTGGACAACACGTACTACTACGACAACGAGGTTGACGTGATTTACGACGACTCCTACGCCAGCGTCTTTATCGCCGGCAATATCGCGCAGTACGTATCCGCAACGGAAGCGGCTGCCCATGTGGTGCTCACCCAGGGTAACGTCACGGATGAAGTGACTTACAACCTGAGCGGACAGAGCGATGACGGTTCGTTCTATATGACAGGAAACTATAAAGCCACCATCGACCTCAGAGGACTGACACTGACCAACCCCAACGGAGCACCCATCAACATCCAGGACGGAAAACGCATCGTCGTGAGTGCGAAGAAAGACACGGAGAACACGCTGAAGGACGGCAGTGCGAACGCAGAAAAAGGATGCCTCGTCATCAAGGGACACAGCGAGTTCAGAGGCAGAGGCATTCTCAACGTATACGCCTATGGTCCATCAGCCCACGGCATCAAGAGCGGAGAGTATATGAGTGTGAGAAACTGCACCATCAACGTGCTTTCCGCAGTAAAGGACGGAGTGCACTGTGCGGAATACCTGCTCATGGAGAGCGGTGAGCTGAACGTCAGCGGAGTCGGCGACGACTGCGTGCAGGTAGAGCTGGACGGAACGACCTCAACTGGCACCACCACCGACCATGAGGACGAAGATTCCGGTAACATCTATATGCTCGACGGCACGCTGAATCTCACCCCCACTGCTGATGCCGTGAAAGGTCTGAAGTCTGCAGGCGACATCAATATCAGCGGAGGTAGCATCACTGTGACCCAGACTGGATCCATCATCACCACAGACTCCGACATCAGCTACCCCACCAGCATCAAAGCAGACGGAAACATCAACATCACCGGCGGAACCATCGACATCACGAATACAGCCGACGGTGGAAAAGGCATCAGCGCGGAAGGGGTTATCAACATCGACGAGAGCAGCGCAACCACCAACGTCACCGTCAAGGCCAACGGAAAAGGCGGAACGGCGGAGAACGTGAGCAGCTCAGGCAGCGAATCGGAAAAGTCATACAAGGTGTACATCAGCCTGCCAACCACTGGGGGAGGCGGCATGGGACCTGGCGGATCAGGCAGCAACGCATGGAAGAACCCGGTGCTTTACAGCAGTAGCGGCACGATGATTGCGTCGCTCACCAACACCGTCACCAAATCATCTGGCTATTCCACGGTCACTTTCTACTATTATGACTTCAAGAACGCAGACACCAGCGTAGGATATTACATCAAAGGCGACGACTACACCTCACGCGGAGGATGGGGAGGCGGCGGAACTTACTCCATCGTAACAGAGACATTCTCTGCACCGACCTCCGGTTCCGACATCTACTACTCCATCAGTAACAGCTATACCACCAGCGATTCAACAAGAACTTACGCCCTGAGCAACGTGACCAACACCTACGCCGGAACAACCGACGCAAGCGAGGAGAGCGGAACGGGATACAACGCCATCGGACTCAAGGCCGACAGCATCCTTACCATCAACGGCGGAACCATCGACATATCCAACAGCGGCGCGATGAGCAAGAGCATCAAGTCGAACCAAAACGTCATCATCAACGGCGGAACCATCACGCTGGAGCCCAGCGGCGCGATGCAGTTGATCAACAACGACGCATCCTACAGTTCAGGCATCAAGTGTGACGACCTCACCATCAATGGCGGAACGGTGAAGATGACGGTAAGCGGAAATGCGGGTCGTGGCATCTCGGCAAAGAACGTGATCACCAACGGAGGAGAGCTCACCATCACCAACAGCGGAGCCGGCGTGAGCGGCACGAGCGACACCTACACCGCCAAGTGTATCAAGGCCGACACCAGCGTGAAGCTGAATGCGGGAACCATCACGCTCACAGCAAGCGGAACGGGTGGAAAAGGCATCAAGAGCGCCGGAACCTATAGTCAGGGCACATCCGACAGCAACGGCCCTACCCTCACCGTGACGACCACAGGCAGCAGCCTCGGCGGAAGCACCTCCGGCGGTGGAGGCTGGGGCGGTGGCGGCTGGGGTATGGAATCCAGCGGCGGATCCTCGGCTAAAGGTATCAAGGTGATGGGCGCGGCCGTGCTCTATGGTGGACAGACTGAGATCAGTACTGCCACCGACGGTGCCGAAGGCTTCGAGTCGAAGACCAGCGTAGACATCCGCGGCGGTCAGCATTACTTCAAGTGCTATGACGACTGCATCAACTCCGCCGGCTGCATCTATTTCAACGGCGGTGTCACCGTATGTTGGTCGACCGGCAACGACGCAGTAGACTCTAACTACGGTCGCAGCGGAGCCATCACCATCGGAAACGGTGCCGCATTCGCCTACACCACGAAGGGCAGTCCGGAGGAAGGCTTCGACTGCGACAACAACAGCTACATCGCCATCACCGGCACCGGAATCGGCCTGAGCGCGGGAGCTGCACAAGGAGGAGGAGGCATGGGTGGCGGCTCATCCAGCAGCATATCCAATGCAAAGCAGGGCTACTACTTCAACACGAATTCTGTCAGCTACGCTGCCAACACCTACTACACTTTGGCAGACGCTAGCGGGAACAACCTCGTCACCTACAGTGTGCCAAGCAGTCTGAGCTGCTCATTGGCTTTGTTCACGGCCAAAGGCATGGTGAAAGGCAGCAAGTACTACCTGTGGTCCTCCACCACTGCACCGACCGACGCCACCACGGCTTGGCATGGAATGTATCTCGGCAGCAGCACCGTGGGCACCACCCAGGCAAAGTTTTTCAAGGACAGCAACACAAGCGTGAATTATTTCACGGCACAATAGCCCTCGCCTTCAGTTATAAAGACAAAGAGTGTGCCATCCACAGGAGTTGGCACACTCTTTTTTCGTTACAAGACACCTGCCCGACAGGCGTAGCAACGGAGTTGTAGGAGGTGGCATAATCTGGAGCAGCAAGAGCAGAGCCAATTCACATCGCGGATTAACGTCAAAACAGATATCGGTGGCTGACTTATTTCAGCACGAAGTCAAGAGATTGCAGGTCCTTGTCGAGTGAGGATGTACCATAGAGAATCTGATAACGTCCTTTCTTCGGTGAGAGCTCGTCGATGGAAGGGTCGTAGTATTCGAATGCCTCAGAGTCGATGGTGATGACCGCCTGCTTGGTTTCTCCCGGCTGGAGGAAGAGCTTCTGGAATCCACGGAGTGACTTGATGGGTGCATCCGAATAGTCAAGCGCCTTCACATAAAGCTGAACGGTCTCGCTGCCGGCAGCGGAGCCGGTGTTGGTGACGGGAACGGTGAGCGTAACTTTACCGTCCGTCTTCATGGACTTTTTGGACAGTTTGCCCTTTCCAAGTTCAAACGTTGTGTAAGAAAGGCCGTATCCGAAGGCATACTGCGGCTGACCTCGGAAATAGCGGTAAGTGCGGTTGTCCATGCTGTAATCGAGGAAGTCCGGGAGGTCATCATTAGAACGATAGAAGGTGACTGGCAGCTTTCCGCCCGGGTTGAAGTCGCCGAAGAGCACGTCTGCCAGAGCCTTTGCCCCGCCCTGCCCCGGATACCACGCCTGCAGCAGCGCGTCGTAAGAACCTTCCACACTGCCGAAGGCGATGGCTGAGCCTGAGCAGTTGACGAAGACGACGGGTTTTCCCGTTTCATGCATGGCCCTTACCAGCCGTTGCTGCACGGCAGGCAACTCGATGTCCTGCTTGTCGCCACCCTCACCTTCCATGCGCGCCGAGATGCCGCCGATGATGATGATAACATCCGCGTCCTTCACCTTTTCTGCCAGAGGAGCGTAGTCCACGAGGTTCCGCTCGCAGATGTCACCACGGAGCATGGCGAAGTTGGCATTTCCATGACGGTACTCAACCACGATGTCGTAGTTCTCGCCTTTCTTCACGGGGAACGACTTGTACTCCGCCTGGCGACGGAATCCGCCCCGTCGTCCCTGCTGCGGCTTGGCCTCCTCGACGACTGAACCGTTCACTTTCAGCAGATAGCCGTTGTCGGTGGAGAGCGTGTATTTCATGTCGCCGGTGAACGTGGCAGTGTATGTGCCGCTCACCCGCACTGAGAGGGTGTCCTTGCTGATGCCCTGAGCGAATCCCCAGGCACCGAAGGTAGAGAAATTCAGCTCCTTATAGTATTCCGTCTTGTCAGGACTTCCCTCGAGGTTGTTGTTGTTCCAGAACTCCACGAGTACGCCTTTTCCGTCGTTGAAGTCCTGAAGATGGTGCACGGTGGTGTACTCATCCGCCAGCTCACATGCCTTGTCGTAGACAATCTCGGTGCCAGGCACTGCCGTGCGTATGCCTTCCAGGAGCGTGTGGGTATGCTCTTTCGTCGGTGTGCCGCCGTAGTTGCCATTGAGAAGTCCAGCGTCGTCAGCATTCGGACCGACCACGGCAATCTTACGCAGACTCTTGGAGAGCGGCAACACCGGCTTTCCGTTCAGGGTCTTGTTCTCCAGCAGCACCATCGACTCATGTGCCGCGTCGGTGGCCAGACGGTCGTTCTTCTCGCTGCTGATAACATCTGGCTGCAGTCCTGCCCACGGCAGCATATCGGCAGGGTCGAACATACCCAGTTCGAAACGGCCGTAGAGCGTCTTACGCAAGTGGTCGTCGAGCACAGACTCTTTGATGAGCCCCTTGTCGAGTGCCTCGGTAAGCACCATGAACACCTTGCCACACTCCAGGTCGGTGCCGTTGAGCACGGCGTCGACAGAGGCGGAAAGGGGGTCGGGATGAGTTTCATGCTGTCCCTTATTGTAGAAGTTGTTGATGGCATCGCAGTCGGTCAGCACGATACTTTCGTATCCCCATTTTCGACGGAGGATGTCGACAAGAAGCCGGTCGCTGGTGCAACATGGCTTGCCCTCATAGCGGTTGTAGGCACACATCACCTCTCTCACGTTGCCTTTCTTCACGAGCGCCTTGAAGGCGGGGAGATAGGTTTCCCAAAGGTCGCGCATAGATACCGACGCGTTGTAGGTATGACGGAGCGGTTCCGGACCGCTATGCACCGCATAATGCTTGGCGCAGGCATGGGTCTTGAAATATTTTGTGTCGTTGCCCTGCATGCCCAACACCGTCTGGACGCCCAGCACAGCATTGAGATAGGGGTCCTCGCCGCAGGTTTCCTGTCCGCGTCCCCACCTCGGATCGCGGAAGATATTCACGTTCGGACACCAGAAGGTGAGTTCGGGATTTCCGGGATAGTAGGTCACGCCCATCGGCACGTTGAAGACGTTATGGTCGGAGCGGTTCCAGTTAGCACGTGCCTCATCAGAGACGGCGGAGAAGACGTCGAACACCTGCTGCGGGTTGAAGGCTGCCGCCATGCCGATTGGCTGCGGAAAGACAGTGTATCCTCCCTGGCGCACGCCATGGCAGGCTTCGCTCCACCAGTTGTAAGACGGAATGCCAAGGCGGTCGACCGACACGGACTTGTTCATCATCAGGCCCACCTTCTCTTCAGGAGTGAGCAGAGAGATGAGGTTTTCCGTACGCTCCTCAAACGTGAGAGCCGGATTCTGGAATGGATAGGACGCAGGAGTACTCCCCTCTTCCACCATTGCCTTGACGGAAAGGGAAGCAAGGGTCTGCCCCATGGGGTCGAGCAGCTCCACGCTGCGGTTGGTTTTGCCAATAGACTTGGAAGGCACCAGTGTGACGAGCACCTTGCCTGCCTCTCCCGGCTGGATGACGCCATCGGAGTAAGACGCATGGATGCAGTCGCAACTGGGGATGTCGCGCGAGATTTTTACTGGTGCTTTCGACTTGTTATGGAACGTGAACACATGGCAGACGGCTCCCGCTGCCGCGTTGACACTGCCGAAGTCGTGTTCGTAGCTGTCGAAACGCAAGGGTGTCTGCTGAGCAGAAATTATTGTGCTAAGCAGAATGCAGCACAAGAAGGAAAGACTTTTCTTTATCATATGGCTGTACAGATTTTTTATAGAGGTGTGATTGAATATTATAAGGAGAGGAGCAGCTGCATCAGAGCATCGCTTCGTTCCTGCCAGGTCTTGTAGTCAGCGGCTTTCAGGGTTTCCACCTTCATGTCGGGGTTAGCCCGACGGTTTTGGGAGGACTCCGCAGCAGAGACAATCAGCACGGGCTTGCATTTCCCCATGTCGGTCAGCTTGTCGACAATGGCATTGGCGCAGCCGACTTTAAACCAGCTTTCCAGCGTCATGCCTTCAGCTGGCACCAGGCGGATGACTGCTTGTGGCCGCTGGGAAGAAGGACTCCTGTACATGGCTGTCTGACGTGAGAGATTATAGCTCACCGCTCCGTGTTTGATATTTCCCATCGAGGCGAAGCTGAAAGGCGCAAACGGGCTGTTGGTATAGCTGGGCTTGAATCCTGTGCAAGGCGACAGGTACATATTGTTCGGGTCGGCCACAGGCGTGTCGTCTACGATGAAATAGTATTCGAAAGTGTCGAGCACATGGTCATTGAGCGTGACGCTCCATATGCCTTCCTCTCCACAGGTCATGGCGACAGGCTCGTCAGAAAATTCTGTTTTCAGCGAGACTTGCTTTGCCTTCTCCGCCTTGAATCTGAAGGTGACGGCATCTTTGGCGTATTCGGGCGAGATGACGGGTTTCGGGAACATACGGGCCATCACGCCGGGCGTGAACTGTGGTTCCTTTCCCGTAGCGGCCGGTGCGGGTTTTCCGGCTTTCATGGCAGCCTCTGAAGCATCTTCGTTGAAAAGCAGGCGCATGGTCTTTTCGAGGAAGAACTTCGCGTTCATCCAGGTATGTCCGAACTTGTCGCTGGTGAATTCCTTCACTGAGCGTATTCCTTTCTGATCGAGGAAGGCCATATAGTCCCGTGCGTTGCCATAGAGGAAGTCGTCAGTTCCCACGCCGAGCCAGAAGAGGTGGATTTTCGAGTTGGTCGTCTCCGCGTTATCGTAGACATCGGGTATTGTTGTCGACGTGAATGAGCTGTAAGAGCAGAGATACGAGAACTTGTCGAGGTTGGAGAGCCCGATGGAGAGTCCTTGGTTTCCTCCACGCGAGAACCCTCCGATGGCGCGGTGGTCCGAGTCGTTGATGGTGCGGTAATGACTCTCCACATAAGGCATGAGGTCGTTGACAACGTCCTTGCTGAAGGGATCACCGCCAAACTGCAGTGAGGGCTGGAGCGACTGGTTGAAAAGTTCTCCTGGTGGCAACAGCTTCGTGGGGTTACCATACGGCAGTACGATAATCATCTCCTTGGCAGCCCCCTCAGCCAGCAGATTGTCGAGAATATAGTTCATACGACCCACCTTATAGTACACCTCCTCCGTGTCGGTGGTTCCGCTGATGAGATAGAATACTGGATAATGTTGGTCGCGGTTTCTGCGGTAGCGTGGCGGAAGATACACAACTGCGTTGTTAGTGGCCTTCAGCGTCTCGGAATAATAATGGATATACTCCACAGTTCCATGCGGCACGTCTTTGATGTCGTGTGGCAGGGTCCCGCTGTTCGCCGGGATTTCCAGCAAGCTGTTCTTGAAACCCTCATTAGGGAAATACTGCGGATTAAGCGGGTCCATCACGCTGACGCCGTCGGCGATGAAGCAATACGGATACATATCCGGCGCCGCCGGTCCGAGCGTGGCTGTCCAAAGTCCCGTCTGAGGGTCACGCGTCATAGGCTTACGCCCGGCAAACTGCACATCCACCATCACTTCCGAAGCCTTTTCATTACGGTAGAAGAAAGTGACGGTGCCGTCAGGGTTGCAGACTGTAGATTTGAATGACTCCTGTGCCCTGACTGGTAAAGCGGACGCCAAGGCAAACAGTAAAGCTGTAGTAAGTTGAATAAGGTAAGTCATATGTTTAGTTTTTAGTTTTCAGTTGATCAGTTTTCAGTTGGTCAGACTCGTCAGACTGGTCCGACCGGTCAGACCTGTCAGACTCGTCGGACCAGTCTGACAAGTCTGACAAGTCTGACAAGCCAGAGCGTTCTATCTGACGGTGAACTTGCAAGCGGCTTGATGACCCTGAGCGTCGGTGACGTATGCCACATAGATGCCGGCAGGCAATTCAGCCATAGGGAAAGCGGCGCGGCCATCGGAGATTACAAGACTTGCTGTCTTTACGTTCTGCCCCGCGAGGTTCACGATATTAAGCTGTAGAGGGCCGGAACTGCTGCTGAGCAGCAACTGGCTGACAGCCGGAGTGATGGAGATGCTGCCGGCATTGCCTTCAGCAAGGTCGAAGACGTTGTGGATGTCTGTAGGAATATCTGGCTGCTCTACGGCCTTGACATAGCTGGAGGTGATGTTGCTCTTTGCTATTGTCGGCACGTTCATCACGAAGACCTCAGCAGCTCCGTCCGGGTAGCGTCCTACGGTCTCGTCCGGCTGATGGGCCGTGTAAGTCAGCCGGTCGCACCAGGAGTCGTCGGCAGCCGTAAGCAGCACCTCACCCCCTTCTGCCGCCAGTTTGAACGACGCATGAAGCTGGGTCATCGGAACCAATTTATCACACCACACAATCAGGTGGCCATGAGGCGGGATGAGGGTGGAAGCCTGGGAATTGTCCTTGCTGATCTGGTATTTCTGCGGTTTGTCTGGATTGTCGCTGAGGAACATTCCTTCCACGTCGACGGGTTCGTCGGTGGTGTTGAAGAGCTCCACCCAGTCATTCTTCTGCCAGTACTCGTTGACGAAGGTGTTGTTCGTGGCACTCACCTCATTGATGACGACTGGCGGTATGCCCTGCTCTGTCCGTTTGTCCGGTGAGAGCTTGACGAAGGAGGCAACCAGCGACTGGCTTGTGGCTTTGGGCAAGTCGATGACATTGTCCGTGGAGATATATGCGTTGCTGGTCTTCCGTTTCCAGCCCCTGAGCACATATCCTTCCGGCGCTTTCGCCTCGAGCACGATGGGGTCGAACAGCGTACCGCTGAACTCGCTGTAGGGCACCTCGATGCCGTTAACCAGAATGGTCGCACCTTCCGTGTCGGAAGAGAGTTCCACCTGACGCATCGACACCCCGCTGATTTTCATCGGTGAGAACCGCCTCATGCACGACACCATATTACGGAACCGGGACGAGAGCTCTGTCTTGATTTTGTTTGCCGACGTGTCGGGCGATCTCCATCCGTCGAGCTGCATCATCGGCCGTACGCGATCCGCAAGTTCATCGACGATGGCATTGACTCGGTCGGGGGCGAACACGCTTCCTGCCAGCACGCAGTAGGTGTCGACGAATTTCTTGCGGTATTCCTTGTTGTCCAGCAGATTGACAAAGAAGATGCAAAAGTCCGTATAATGTGCGTCGGAATACGTGGTGTTGGTCCGGTGGTCATAGAAGTCCTTGAAGGGGTCGCTGTTCTTAAACGCAAAATCGAGGTCGAAGAACACGAACCGGTATCTGCCGTCCTTCTGGCTACGGTATGCCTTCACGTTGTTGTGCGGCCAGTCGTTGGAGCCGAGGTAGAGCTGTATGGCCATGTAGTTGGTGAACTCATCGATGTCGAGGAGTTGCTTCAGCTCGTCATAAGCTCCCTCGTCGTTGATTCGTGCGCCCAGGCTGAAGATTTGGTCGAGCACCTTGCTGTCGCCCACCTTGAACTCGAAGTTCTCGAACATATCGATGAGGTCGTCATCATAGCCGTGGTTTGCCTCTACGAACTTCTTGTTGTTCACCTCCCTGAGGTTGAGCACGCCTCGGAACTGTCCGTTGACATACTCGATGACGGGTTGATAGCACTGGAGGTCGAGGTCGATGCCCGCCCTCTGCACGATGGTCTGCAGCGCAGGATCCATAAACCGGCTGGAGTTGTTCTCCCAGGTGTCGTTTCCTCCGTTTCTGACCAGAATCACTTTGTTGCGAATATAGGGTTTCTCCGGGAAGAACTGGTAGTCGAGGTGGTTTTGCCCGTCGAACTCCTTGGCGGACTTGAGTTTGAAGGACCGGGGCGACGCCGCGCGTGTCCATCCGCCCGACACCGCGATGTTCACGTCCTGGTTGAACGCCATTTCGCCCTCAGGCGTGATCAGCGAGAAGTTGACGGGCCGGTCCCAGTCCATGTTCCAGTTACACGGCTCCTCACGCCCGTTTCCCGGCACACCGTTGCTTCCCTGCGTGTCGATTCCCCACATGGGATCTGAGAAATATCGCTGGTCGCCAACGATGGATATGACAGGAATGGTGTATTTGTTGTTGGTCTGTATATAAGATCGTGTGACCGGCACGCTGGGCAGGAATCCCTCCTTGAAGAAGCGGCAGCAGAGGTTCGTGGTCTTGCTGAACGAGAACTGTCCGTCCTTGCTTCTGTAGGACGTGCCGGCATTACCATTCCCTTTAGCCGACTCCCAGGATATGTCGTCGAAATAGAAGTTGTTCTCCTCCCTCTGCTCATTGAGGTTAAAGGCGATGGTCATGAGTCCGCCTGCCCCGGCCTGCTCTGCCGTGACGGTGCCCTCATAGTCGATTTCCTGCCACTGCGTCGTGACGTTATAACTGCCTGCGAGCATCTGCCAGTGGATATAGTTGCCTGGGGTGGTATGCGACTGAACAGAAATCCTCGCGTTCTTGTCTGCCCTCAGTTTCATGCGGAAATGGTATTTGTCGCCCGCCTTGAGCACATGTCCCGGGGTGTAGACGAAAAGCTGTGTGTCCCATGAGTTGACCGGATTTCTGACGGCATGGATTTTCATGCCGCGTGTGCCGTTATAGCCCGCTCCGTCTACAAAAAGGGTGGAGAACTCGCCACCTCCGTCTCCGTCCTTCCCGACGAGACAGGTGGCATCGTCTCCCTCACAGTCTCCGTTGACAATCCAGTCTTTCCATGTGTCTGCATCATCCTCTTCGCTGGACGGCTCCATAGGCACGCTTCCATCGGTGGTGTACATCAGCACCGTCCCTTCAGGGATATCGACGCTGACATTGATGGTGCCGTTGAATAGCTGGCTGTCCTCGCTCAGCATGGGTGGCTCAAGCCTGTGGCTGGCGAATTTGGAGGTGTTGTTGGAAGCTTCGGGCGTAGGCGTGGATGTCCATCCCCATTTCTCACCGCCGTCGATGGTACGGGCAAATGCGGTTCGACTCATGGCCTTGGGGTAAGTGGCAGTGGCCACGGTCTGGAGATTGGCGTCACTCAATATGATGGTACCCCCATCGCAGTTCAGCGAGAACGAAGCCTGGTCGGACTTGATGTTGTTCGATCCAAGCCACACAACCTTGAACCCACCCGCCGGCACGGTGCCCATTCCGTCGGGCATCTTCCACAGCCCCGGATTCGCAGGGTCGTCGCTCAGGTACATGCCGTCGAGCCTGATATCCTGGCCAGTGGGATTATAGAGTTCTATCCAGCTGTCGAAATTGGTGGCCGGACTCATCACAGTGCCCAGGTTGGCCGCCATAATTTCGTTGATAACTAAAACGATGGTAACTAATGCAGAATTCATAATCTTTGACGATATTTCATGCAAAGATATGAATTTTTCGGCAATTAGTATCTTTTGTTCTTACACAAAGGCTTGCAATGTATCAGATAAGACAGTTTTTGAAACAGATGTAAAGTAGAGACGCCCCGTGGGGCGTCTTGTAATTTCAAAAACCAACAGTAACATCATTAGAATTAGCTTTCACATTGACAAACCTGATATTTTTTGCATCCTGCTGGAAAATGGGTGGACGCTCATCGGTCTTGAGTGTTGAGACGTTGATGTTTTTCAGTTTGATGTTCTCAGCTTTTCAATTTCAAGTCAAATTGAATAAACTTACGCAAGCACATATCCCCAATCGATATCAAATGACTTATAGGACAACAAAGTTAAGCATTATTTTCCGTTCCTCAAAGGGAACATGACAAAAATGAAATTTCCATATACCGACCACTTAAAAAAACAATTTATTTTCGTAAATTTGCAAAAACAAAAAATAAAGAGTTATGCAACAGATTATTTCTTTCCAGCCTAAGATATTCAACTGGAAATTCGGTTGTCTCGGATCAATTCTGGGCTTTTTCATATTTATGTTCGTCGGTGTCCTTGGCATGCAACTGCAAAATGACATCGAGCCGGAGATATGCCTCGTGGTCAATCTCGCTGTCTTCGGTGCCATCCTTTGGTATATGCAGCAATACAAGAGGAAGAAGTCGCAAGAGATACTTGAAGTGACCGAATATGTCCAGGCCTACAACCAGCGGGTGGATGCGTTCAACGATGCCGTCAGAAAACTGAACACCAACAACACGGAGAGGAATGGCTCTAATCAGTACTACCAGATGAGGGACATGTTTGACAGAGACGTGGAGATGGACGCCATGGCATGGAAAGCAGCCCATCCGAATGTGACAGGGGCGATGCGCGGATGGCAATGGCTTAGTGTTCTGGCCGCACTTTACTGTCTGGCGGGATGCAGTTTCCAGTTTGGCATGTCCGTGGAGGAAACGCCATCCTCACAATTACATGCCGCGGTGGACAACGAGCCTTGGAGCGCAGAAAACATACCGATGTCCCACCTCACCGACGGAGAGCAGTATGTATCGAATCCCGACTCCATTCTCTCCAACAACACCGTGGACTCGCTGAACAAGAAAATGGGACTGCTTGACGACTCTCTGGGCATCGAGACCGCCGTCATCGTCGTCAACCACATCAAGGACGACGACCCATACCGCTTCGCTCAGGACGTGTTCAAGTACTATGGCGTGGGCCGCAACGACCGGGGACTGGTGATCCTGCTGGCCTACGGCGACCGCGCCATCAACATGTCGACCGGCGTGAGCCTTGAGGCTGACCTGACAGACGCGGAATGTGGAAGTCTTCAGCGCCGCTACCTGATTCCGTACATGAAAGTCGAGCAACCGGACAGCGGCATGCTCAGCCTCGCTGACGGCCTGCTGGCGCTGATGTTCAAGAAAGAGATGCCGCCTCAAGCCACGGTCAGCACAATAAAAAGCGAAGACAAAATCAACGGAATCAACAAAGAGAGCGGATACATCATATTTTATATGGTGATGCTGGCATTTTGGTTTTTCATGGTGCGCCGTCAGTCCCGCGAGATGGACCGTCTTGCCGGTCTGCCGGGAAAATACCCGGATTCCAATCCTTTCTTCGCCTTCTCTTATTCCGGTAGCTACTCATCCAGCTCTGGCAGCAGCTACAGCAGTTCAAGCAGCAGCTCAAGCTACAGCAGTTCAAGAAGCAGTTCGAGAAGTTCAAGCAGCTCAAGTCGCAGCAGCAGCCGCTCCAGCGGATATGGCGGCGGACACTCTGGCGGTGGCGGTGCCACATCACGATGGTGAGAAAAGCAACAAAAAGTTGCACAGTCTGTCGGGCATGCCCCCTGTCGTATTCAGCGCAACCACACTACCACATTGCACTGAAACCCAGCCGCACTGGGGTTGTGGACGTCCTCGTCCGCACAAACCCTATCAGCACACAGCCAGCCCCGTCCATCGCAATGATGGGCGGGGCTGAATTTGTGAGAGATGACGGCAGTCAGAGTTGACATTGCCGTCATTTTGTTGGTTACGGGTGTATTAAGCGTACATAGCCACGATTGCCTCGTAGAGCTCCTGCTTGCCAGAAGTCTGCTTAGGCTCGCCTACCTTCTTGCCGTACTCGTAAGCCTGCTCGAGAGTGAGCTTGCCGTCCTCGAAGTCCTTGCCGATACCGCTGTCGAAAGAAGCATAGCGCTCTCTCTTCATCTGGCAGTAAGGAGACTCCTCGATGAGCTTGGCAGCTGACTCGAGTGCGCGTGCCATAGCGTCCATACCGCTGATGTGTGCGATGAGGATGTCCTCCAGGTCAGTAGAGTTACGACGAGTCTTGGCATCGAAGTTCGTACCACCGGTTCCGAGACCGCCGTTGCGGATGATCTCAAGCCATGCCTGTACGAGCTCGTACTGGTCGATAGGGAACTGGTCAGTGTCCCATCCGTTCTGGTAGTCACCGCGGTTAGCGTCGATAGATCCGAGCATGCCGTTGTCAACAGCCACTGCGAGCTCATGCTCGAAGGTGTGGCCGGCGAGTGTGGCGTGGTTCACCTCGATGTTCACCTTGAAGTCCTTGTCGAGGTTATGGGTCTTGAGGAAGCCGATAACGGTCTCTGTGTCCACATCGTACTGGTGCTTAGAAGGCTCCATCGGCTTAGGCTCAATGAGGAACGTGCCCTTGAAGCCCTTAGCGCGAGCGTAGTCGCGGGCCATGGTCAGCATAGTGGCCATATGCTCCTTCTCACGCTTCTGGTCAGTGTTGAGCAGGCTCATGTAGCCTTCACGTCCGCCCCAGAATACATAGTTCTCAGCACCCAGCTTGATGCCGGCGTCGATGGCGTTCTTGATCTGAACGATGGCACGTGCAACAACGTCGAAGTCAGGGTTGGTAGAAGCACCGTTCATGTAGCGTGCGTTGCCGAACACGTTGGCAGTCGACCACAACAGCTTGATACCCGTCTTTTCCATCTTCTCCTTGAGATAGTCGGTGATGGCAGCGAGGTTTGCCTCATACTCCTCAACTGAGTTGCCCTCAGAGATCAAGTCAACATCGTGGAAGCAGAAATAAGGGATACCCAACTTCTCCATGATTTCAAAACCAGCGTCTGCCTTCTGCTTTGCGATGGTCAGCGCGTCGGCAGCATCGTTCCAAGGGAACTTCTTTGTGCCACCGCCGAACTGGTCGCCACCCTCTGCACAGAGTGTGTGCCACCATGCCATAGCGAAACGGAGCCAGTCCTTCATCTTCTTGCCCATGATCACTTTTTCTGCGTCATAATAATGGAAGGCCATAGGGTTCTTGGAGTCCTTGCCTTCAAACTTGATCTTACCGATCTCAGGAAAATACTCTTTTGCCATAATACTTTTTTAGTTTAATGTTTAATGGTTATTGATTAATGTAAAATGATTGTTTGTGTTTAGAGTTGAGAGTTTAGACGATTCGATTCTGCAAGGTTTCGTTTTTTCAATTTCTCGATTCTTCGAGGATTCGTTTTTTTCGAATCTTCGATTCTTCAAAACCGTCCTTAAATCTTTGACTTCAGGCACTCCACCCAGCGCTGATAAGCGGCCTTATATGGCTCGCAGTCAGCCTCCGGCTCAACGGTGGCGATATGCTTGAGTGTCTTGAATGCGTCGTCGCTGTCCTTGTAGACACCGGCACCGATACCTGCGCCGTAAGCGGCTCCAACAGATCCGTCAGTCTCATACAGCTCGATGGTGGCTCCGGTGACGGATGCCAACGTGGTGCGGAACATCGGGTTGAGGAACATATTGGCATGTCCGGCCTTGATGGTCTTGATCTCCATACCCATCTGGCGCATGATGTCCATTCCGTAAGCAAAGGAGAAGACGATGCCTTCCTGTGCGGCACGCAACAAGTGTTCCTTGCGGTGGATGTTGAAGTTGAGCCCGTTGATGCTACATCCGATCTCCTCGTTCTGCAGGATTCGCTCTGCGCCGTTTCCGAACGGGATGATGGTCAGCCCCTCGCTGCCCACGGGCACGGTGTCCGCCATCTTGTTCATGTCGCCGTAGCTGGCACCTTCTGGTGCCACATTGCGCTTCATCCATGCGTTGAGGATGCCCGTGCCGTTGATGCAGAGCAACACACCCAGACGTGTGCAGTCAGGCGTGTGGTTCACGTGGGCGAACGTGTTGACACGCGAAAGCTTGTCGTAGTTCACCTCGCCGAGCACACCATATACCACGCCCGAAGTACCGCCAGTGGCAGCCACCTCGCCTGGTTTCATCACGTTGAGCGAAAGCGCGTTGTTCGGCTGGTCGCCACCACGGTAAGCTATCGGCGTTCCCTCCTGCAGCCCCAGCTCGTCGGCCACGGCCTTGCACACCTTCGACTGCACAGAGAAAGTAGGCACGATGTCGGCGATGATGCTCTCAGGGAATCCGAAATAGCCCATCACGTCCTTGCTTACCTCACCGTTCTTGAAGTCCCAGAACATTCCCTCAGAAAGTCCTGATATCGTGGTCTGCTTCACGCCGCCCGAGAGCCGCATGGCAATATAGTCGCCAGGAAGCATGATCTTGTCGATTTTTGCATATACCTCCGGCTCGTTCTCTTTCACCCATGCCAGCTTGGCAGCAGTGAAGTTGCCAGGAGAATTCAGCAGATGCTGCAAGCACTGCTCACCGCCGATGGCGTCGAACGCAGCGTTGCCGTATGGCACGGCTCTTCCGTCGCACCAGATGATAGACGGACGCAGCGGCTTTCCTTCCTTATCCACGCATACGAGGCCGTGCATCTGGTAAGAGATACCGATGGCTTTCACCTCTGCCAGCGAGCGTCCAGCCTTCTGAGCCACGCGCTGTGTGGCCTGACGCAGTTCGTCCCACCACATCTCAGGTTCTTGCTCAGCCCATCCTGCTTGTTTGGAAATAATCGGAGCCTCAGCATCCGGGTATTGCGCACTCGCCACGGTCTGGCCGGTCTTGGAGTCAACCAACGATGCCTTCACCGACGATGTGCCTATGTCATAACCTAATAACATAATTCTTTTTTTGAAATTTGAGGTTTGAAATTTGAGATTTAAAAATTAAGTTTTGAAATTTGAGGTTTGAGATTTAACGCATCCACAGAATTCTATGTCCAAAACATTCAGCAGAGTAACTATAAAATTCAAATCTCAAATTTCAAAGTTCAAAAGCTATCAGTCCATTCCTTCTATGGGCTGGATGGTGCCGTCGGGATTGTAGTGCAGTTCGCACACCTTGAGCGAGCGAAGCCAGGTCTTACCGCCTGACGGAACTGAGTCGTGATGGAAGAGATACCACTTGCCCTTGAACTCGATGATGGAGTGATGCGTTGTCCATCCTACCACAGGCGTGAGGATAACTCCCTGATAGACGAACGGTCCATAAGGATTGTCGCCGATGGCATAGCAGAGGAAGTGCGTGTCACCTGTGGAGTAAGAGAAATAGTACTTCCCGTTGTATTTATGCACCCATGAAGCCTCGAAGAAGCGGTGCGGGTCGTTTGCCTTGAGCGGATTTCCGTCCTTGTCGACAATCATGACTGCCTTCGGCTCCTCTGCGAATTCCAGCATGTCGTCCTGCAGACGTGCCACGCGTGGAGGAATAGCTGGCTCGTCGCCCTGAGGCAGGTATGCGCTCTCCAGCGCCTTGTTGTCCTTATACCGCTGAAGCTGTCCGCCCCAAATGCCGCCGAAATAGAAGTAATACTTTCCGTCGTCGTCCTTGAAAACTGCCACGTCGATGGAATAGCTGCCTTTCATAGGTGCTGGCTGCGGAACGAAAGGACCCTCTGGCTTGTCGGCCACTGCCACGCCGAAACGGAAGATGTCGTTACGGTCTTTCAGCGGGAAATACATATAATACTTACCGTCCTTCTCCTGCACGTCGCAATCCCAGAGCTGACGTCCTGCCCATGGGATGTCCTTCACGTCGAGCACCACTCCGTGGTTCTCCAGTTTCTTCTCACCTCTGGCCACTGCCTCGATGTCGTCGGTGGAGAAAACGTGGTAGTCTTTCATGTTGAAATGGTCGCCGTTGTCGTTCTCTGGAATGCCCGACTCCCAGTCGTGAGAGGGGTAGATGTAGAGTTTTCCGTTGAACACATGAGTGGACGGATCGGCCATGAAGTCATCGGGAACAAGATATTTCTTTCCTTCCATACTTGTTAGAATTTTTAAATTAAGAGGAAGTAAAAAGGAGTAAAAAAAGGGAGTAGAAACGGGAGTAAAATTGGAAGAAAGTCCTCCCTCAACTACGCGCCATTCCCCTTAGAGTGCTTCCATTTATTGTTATTTGGTTAATTACTTTGCAAAGTTGGCAAATATTTTTGGTAAAAACAAGCGTTTTTGATTCTAATATTTGCAGATTTGTTTCTTTTGCGTGATAAAATTCGTTAAAGTCATCTTTCCGCTAAAACAAGGCAATGATTTTCTCGAGCACGGGCTTGGGATTGTAGTCGCGGTCGAAAAGCAGCGCATAGGCTGTTCTTCCCTCCACTGGCCAGTCGTTGAGCCATGAGGTCTTGTCGCTCACGCCCCAGAGGGTGATGCGCGAGATTTGGTCTTTGTGCTTCTCGTATATCTTGAAGAAGTCAAGATAGCGCTGGTCGAAGAGTTGCTGCCCTTTCTCATCGAGTCCGTTCTTGTAGGGGTCGAGCTCTTCGCGGTATTTATAGTCCTCGCCCACGTTTGCGCCCTGGCCGAAGGACTCGGGCTTAGGTAGGATGTTGAGGTCAAGTTCCGTCATCATCACCTTCACGCCGCAAGCGGCAAAGGCATCCATGGACTTCTCGTATTCCGCAAGGTCGGGATAGTCACCACCGTTATGGCTCTGCATGCCGATGGCGTCGATGCGGCAGCCTTTGGTCCTCAAGTCCTTCATCAGCTCCACATACTTGTCGCGCTTTCCTGGCTTGGACATGGAGAAATCGTTGAGGTAGAGCTCGGTGTCGGGGTCGGCCTCCTGGGCTGCCTTCAGGGCTATCTCAATGTAGTCCGGACCGATGATCTTGTAATAGGGTGTCTCGCGGTAAGAACCGTCGTCCTCGATGGCTTCGTTAACCACGTCCCATCCGTAAATGCGGCCCTTGTAACGGCCGACCACGGTGCTGATGTGGTTCTTCATTCGGGCGATGAGCGTGTCGCGCGACACTTCCCCACCCTTGGCGTCGGTAAAGAACCAAGGGGCGGCCTGGCTGTGCCATACGAGGCAGTGACCGATGACCTTCATGCCGTTACGCTCTCCGAAAGCGACAAGCGAGTCGGCATCGTCGAAGAAATACTTGTCCTGCTCGGGCACGATTTTCTCCTGCTTCATGCAGTTCTCTGCCACGATGCTGCTGAAATTGGCCGTGATGACGTCCTGGGCCTTGGGCACTCGCCCCGCCACCTCTTCCACGTTGACCGCCACGCCAGCCAGAATCTCATGTTTGCCGAGCGCATCCTTCAGCGTCAGCGTGCCGTCCTTGGCCGGCTGCTGGGTGGTGCAGCCGGCAAGGGCGATGAGTGATATTAAAAAGAGGGATGATTTCATTATCAAGTGAAAAGTGAAAAGTGTATTTACTTTTGTGTATGAGCAGAGTACGTATCTATAACGCAGGTTCTTGTAAAGACAGCTTCTTCACCTACTACTGCTTGTCGTGGATACGAGCCTCAATTTCGCGGTTGATTTGGTCAATCTTCTCGTCGGTCAGCTCATACTTCGATATGATGAAGATAGCAAGCAGCAAGAGGATGGCTGGAATGACACAAACAAGCCACAGGATTCCTTCTTCTGCAAAAGGAGTCTGATCAATGGACTCACTGTTATACCCCACGTATGCCAGGACAGCTGGTCCTACAATACTTCCGAAAGTCATGCCGGCCTTAAAGAACAGTCCAGTCAGCGCATTCACGATTCCAGAAATACGACGTCCTGTGGTGTACTCACCATAAGAAATCACCTCCGGCACCAATGCCCACATATATCCTGTGGCCACAATCACGCCTGTGCTCTTGATGAACTGTGCAACGTATACCATTGTCATGCTCGGGTTTTCCATCTTGGAAATGAGGTAAAGCATCACCATACCGAGAATAGCAGCGCCAAGGAAGATATAGAACATATTCTTCTTTCCAACCATGCGTTTAAACCATGGCACCATCGGCATGAACAAGAATGCAGGAATCGATCCAAGGGCCATGAATATCGACAGCTCCTGTGCCGACCCGTGCATATTGCTGTTTATAAAATAGGCTCCGGCGGCATTGCCCACCGACATCATTGCGAAGGCCGTGATGAAGAAGAAAGCGAGCACGCGCAAAGGCCGGTTGCGAAGGAACTCCATCCACAGGTCACTTACCTTCACGTCCTCGGTGGTTTTCTCATCCATTACCACACGCTCCTTACACTGCGAGAAGCAGAAGACAAGCAGGCAGAAGCCGACGATGGCATAAATGGTCATGGTGGTGAACCATGCTGACGGATCTTTTGGAAGGCTGTCGGAAGGCGCTCCGACAATGAGTGCGATGAACAGCGGCAGTCCGGAGTTCACTGCCAGTCCACCAAGATTGGCCATAAACATACGCACAGAAGTGAGTATGGTAATCTCGTTTGTGTCGCGTGTCAGCGAAGAGTTCAAGGCGCCGTAGGGCACGTTGATAAATGTATAGAGCAGCTGCATGCCCACATAGGTCACATACGCATATATCAGGGACGGCGCAAACCCGTTGTAGAAACATAAAATGGCAAATCCTGAAAGAGGTATACCGACATAAAGCAAATAGGACCGGTATTTTCCGAAACGGGGGTTGCTCTTATCAATCAACGCTCCCACAATGGGGTCCCAAATCACGTTTGCTACATTGCCGACCAAGAACATGACCGCCACTGCCGACGGCGTAAGTCCGTAGATATCGGTGTAAAAGAACAACAGGTAAGTGCAGATCACCTGAAAGATGAGGTTCTGTGCGAGGTCGCCCGCGCCGAAACCGATTCGTTGAATCCACGACAGTTTGTAGAATCCTTTTTCTTCGTTTTTTTCAATTGCCATGATGATTTATGATTTTTAGTGATTATGTTCGATTAAGAGGAGCGGAGATTCCGGGTTTTCCGGACTTTCCTGAGTTTCTCAGTTGCTTCCGGCGATGATGTTGATGATGGCCACGATGTCGGAGATATCGACTTTGGTGTCGTTGTTGACATCGGCATAGCGATATGTGGCTGTACCGGCAATCTGGTTGATGACGGCCACGATGTCAGAGATGTCAACCTTGCCGTCCTCATTGACGTCGCCTGGTTTTGCCTTTGTCTCGTCTTCCTTGACAGCCTCCTCTGGCGGCAGGCTCGAGAAGCGCCATGACGTGACTTCCGCACCGTCGTTCTTGTCGTAGACAAAATAGAGATAGCTTTGGAATTCTGACTGTTCGGCTGTGAGTTCCACTGCGATGGTCTGCTCCTCATCTCCTTCTGTCGTGAACTCCGCCTTTGCAATCGGGTCGGAATCCATTTCGCCAAGATGCGCGGTGACCGTGCCACTGCCCTTCACCTTCAGGACGAGTGTCTTCGCGGGCGCGCCCTCTTCTGCAAAGTTGACGCCGCGCACAAGCCACCAGTCACTCGTGATGATGGCTCCCATGTCATCTCCCGGCTGCTCCACATAGGGATTCACGCGTGCAGACGTGAGCTGGTTGACTCCACTGATCGAGGCTGTCTTGGAGGTGAGCGCGGTCATCCTGGCAGACGACTCAACAAGCGTGACGCGGCTCATCTGCAGGTTGCGGTAGCCGCCGCTATAGCCCAGCTGATGCTCGAGCCAGGTGGTGTGGTAAAGCAGGTAGTAGCCGTTTCCGAATTTCTGAAGGTGGCTGTGGTTGTTGCTGAAGTCGTAGTCTAAGCGGCCTGGATTGGGCATCACCACTCCCTTGTACGACCACTTGTTCGCCATGGGGTCGGATGCCGTCATATAGACGATGGAGCATGGCAGCGGGGCGGCCGCAGTGCTGTATTTCGACCAGTCTGTGGTGGCACTCCAACGTGTGCAGTAGCTATAGACCCATCTGTTACCGATATAGTTGAGTTCGTTGGCCTCGAAATGATAGGGTGCTGAGATGGCTTGTATCTTCCCGTCAAGACTGATGAGGTCAGCACCAAGCTTCACGATACGTGCGTTGCCTGGTTGCAGCTCTGTTACCATCACGTTGCCTCCTCCGAAAGTGAGGTATGCCTCCGAGCCATCGGGCTTGATGGCGGCTCCCGGGTCGATGATCTGGTCAATGGTGCCCAGGCCTTCTGTGTCCTTGTCGATAAGCGCCTTGCCGAGCGGGTCGGTCCAAGGGCCGGTGGGCGATGTGGACGTGAGCACTCCGATGCCGGCAGCGCTGTTGGTGAAGTAAAGATAGAAGTGCGTTTTGCCGTCTGCTTCCTCACGGCTGATGATAGATGGTGCCCAGGATGCGGTAATCCATGGCGCGATGGCCTTCACGTCTATCACGTCGTGGTAGGTCCAGTTCACGAGGTCCTCAGTCGACATGCACACCAGTTGCGTGATCTTGCCATAGGTGTTGGCGTTGTAGCCTCCCCAGTAGTCAAACTCCTGCTGGTCGTTGGTGGCGTAAACGTAGAGACGTCCGTTATATTCGATTGAGGTGGGGTCGGCCATGAAATGATGGGCAGAGAGTGGATTGCCGTCGGCTGGCTGTTTGGGTGAAGTGGCAATTCCCGATGCTGACTCGTCCTCGCTGATGTTTCTCACAAACTGGAAGGTGTAGAAGGTGTTCGGACGGAGCTGCACCTTAGGACGCGTAGTGCCGTTGGAATACTCCTTCGTGACATCCCTGACTATGGCGTTGACCGTTTCTCCTGTGACAATCTCCTTGATTTTCTCCGGCACGAACGGCACGCTGAGGGTCAGATTATACGTGTATGTGGTAGACGGATTGAGGACGAAGACGGTCACGGTGTCTCCGCTCTGGCTTATATATGCAGAACCGCCCTTGAGCACTTTCTGCGTATCCGAAAGGGTGGACTTGATGCGTGTCTTTCCTGTGGCGTATTTGGCGTAATGGCTGAAGACATATGCCCGTTTCCACAGCTGCGTGTCGCTGCCCCCGTGGTTCACGGCGAAGAAGTCGTTGAGCATGTTGTAGTAGATATATGCGTTATAGCCTGAGGTGAGTGCTTTCTCGATGCTCTCCACCATCGCATGCTCTGCAGAGAACTCGCCGTTATAGTCGTCGGCATAGTCGATGAGGAATTCGGTCATCCACATCTGCTTTCCCGTCTTTTTCGTCACTGACTGGACGAACGACCAGTCGTTGGTGCCGTAAAGGTGGTTGCCCCAGATATCGATGTTGTCGAGCGCGTTCTGGAGGGTGACGAGTTTGTTGTTGTATTTATGCTGGTCCCATCCGAAGCACTCGGGCCCCATGATCTTGCACGAAGGGTCCACCTTCGCTCTTGCCGCCTTGCACATGGCTGCCATCTCCGAGGGGGAATAGATGCAACTCTCATAGGTTGCTTGATCCCCTTCCCCTGTGGGTGTGTAGTCGCTCTCGTTCTGGATGGAGATGATGTCAATGGGACAATCTTTCTCTGCCATGGTCTTTCGGTAGCGTTCCAGAAAATCTGCGTAGTCGTCGTAATAAGCCGGGTCTATGGCGCCACCGTTCGAGCCCTGTCCGCCCCAGCTGTGCTCCACAAGCGGATACACGGTCGTGCCGAAGTCATTCTGGTATTTCGTGGTGTTGTGGGTTTTGAATTTCTTGGGAGGTGTCCACGGAGTAGCGAACACCTGCAACTCGGGGCGGATACTTCTGGCCCATCTGATCGGGTTTCCGTATTCTCCCCAGTTGTTCTCGTTCGGGTTGATACGTACACGCATGATGTTCAGGCCCACGTCGCCAGCACCCGTTCCCCATAATTTATTCACTTTCGCCTGGGTGTAGACGTCAGCCCACTGCCCGTTCATTCCTGTTCCTCCGAATCCCTCGATATACTGGTATTTCGTACCTGCAGAGATTGCCAGCGTGGCGGATTTTGTCTGCGCACCGACCTGGACAACTGCGAATGCAGATGCGGCGATAAAAGTTAAAAAAAATTTTTTCATGTCTCAGCTACTACTTTTTTTGATTTCTATTTGCAAAATTACACATAATAATCTTTTTATATTATCTTAAACGTTACATTTATTTCTTAATATGTAACATTTGTAAAAATGCGAAAGTGCTGATAATAAAAAAAATCCGAATCATACAAAGACGGAAACATATGTTACGCAATAGAAAACAGGTTTGAAAAAAAGTGCGTAACTTTGCAATGTCAAAAGGAAAAAGGATTTCCTCCCAAATTTGAACAGTTAGTTAAGCAAAATAAAGTCAGTAGTTTTTTTATATTAGTTTAGTTAGTAGTTTTTTTTAATTTTCTATTGGTTTAGTTAGTTAAAAGCACAAATCCCCAGCTCGTGAGAGCCGGGGATTTGTGCTTTTTAT
>CAMOTI010000130.1 GCA_946625675.1 uncultured Prevotellaceae bacterium
CGCAAAAGAATTATAATAATTATGGTAATTTCTGTCCAAAAACTCCGTGCGGCAGCAAATTCTTCACTCTTCACTCTTCACTCTTCACTTCCTTTCTCACCAGTCTCTGAACAGCTCAAGCCCGACTCTGCAGCCAAATCCGTCGTAGTGTCCGTTCTTCATGCCGACAAACAGTCCTATCGAGAAAATTCTGCATGTAAAGCCGTAGCCAAGTTCAGAATAAGGGTGTATGTCTTTGGCCAACAGTGTGTTAAGGTAGATTCGTTCCATCTCTACATACTTGCCCAGCAATGGCGCATGGCTTAGGAAAAACAGTGGCGACTCATACGTCAGGTTCGTCCTCACGTAATACACCGAGCTGTTGTAGTCATCGCGTTTCAGCAGCTGGAATTCGCCTGTCCAGTCGTCGCTCCAGCCACTTGGCATGTTGTCTTCCCGGAAATTCTCGAAGTCCAGGAAATAGGAGTCTTTGTCCTTCATCGTGTACAAGCCAGCACCGGCGCGCATGCTCAGCGACCGCAGCCTGTTGAAGCGCCTCAGCCATACAGCATCGGTCTCCAGGCGGCCATACTCCATGTTTGCTTTCCCAAGGCCTTTGATGCCTTGCTCATAATTGATGGTAAAGATGGGCCCGTTCCATCCCCAAGGCCTTATCTGTGTCTCCACCATCGGTGCCAGTGAGTGATACGTGGTGGGCCATCGCTCTTTGCGAAACGCTTCCTTGTCAACAGCCGAACGCCGGTGAAACGTCAGGCCTGCCCCCAAGCTCCAGCGGTTCGATATGTCATAGTTGGCGCGGAGCTTCATATATGTATCCTTGAAGTAGTCGAGGTTCAGGCTTTCTATGCGCGCGCTGTCCTCCCTCATCTCGTCAATCATCTGCTCGACGATGCTTCGGTTCGTAATCCTGTTGCCATTACCCACCTCCAGCTCCACATGTCCGTCGTGTCGTCGGTCGAAGGTGTATTTCACCGGCAGCCTGAAATAGAACTGCTCCTGCTTGAAACTGTAACCTCCTCTGAAATAAAGGCTCAGTTCCTGGTTGGGCGTAAACGCATAGCTTCCCCTCAGTCTCATCTTGTAAGTGAAGCCCTTTCTCTCCGAATAGCTCAGCGACAGCGGGTCCAGTATCGGGTATATCTTGAACATACCCTCGTTGTTTTTCCCGAAGTTTCCCTTGATTCTGTTCACCAGGTTGTCACCGATGATGTCCCACATCACATGCTTTACCATGTTCCTGCGCCTCACCTTTTTCGGAAGCGTCGTCTGCAGCGAGTCTATGCTGTCGGCCTTGTGGTAGATGTAGTTCTGCATGTCCGTCAGCTCATGGGGCCTCACCATGTCCATTATCTCTCTGTCATGGCTGTCCACCAACGTGTCGGGCAGTTCATGCTGCATTCCATAGTGAGCGTGGTAGTTCGCCTCAATGCGGTTGCCTGCCATGTGGAACGTAGCCTTCATGTCGCAGGTACGAGGAATCAGCGACAGTGGCGCCATGAGGCCCATTTCAGCCTTCAGCTCAAACGAGATCATGTCATATTCACCCGTCAGCTCTACTTCCTCGATTCTGCCCGTCTCAAAGTCCACGATGGCGGTTCCTTTCACCGTCTGTGTGTTCCTCGTCTTCGGGATAAATGCCACACGCATCCGTCGCCCACGTCCCCTTCCTTCCGTGGGGGCAGTGGGAGCAACCTCACTCACTCCGTAGCGGTAGAATTTCCGGTTCTTGTGGTGAAATGGCGACAGCAGCCGTCCTTTCATCAGTGTCACCTCATACAGCGTGGGGGTGAGCATGCCCGTCATTGTCGGCAGCATCAGCCGGTAACGCGGAACGGTGCCTACCACTACATGCCGTAGCTCAGAGTAGCTGTTCACATCCTCAAACGTTACCTTCGAATAGCTCTCACTCAGAAACTCAGAATCCTTCTTCCGGGCCAGTGTATACATTGTTGGCACCATGATGAGCAGCTTGTTCTTCTTCAGCGTCTTCACTCCATGCCGCATGTACACATGCGTCGTGTAACCGCTGATGTCGCCGCCGTAGTTCACTCTGTAGCTGAAGATGCGCCCCAGCAACAGCGAGTCCTCATGCACGCTCGCACTGGCACACACCTTGCATGGCCACAGCAACACCGCCGCCAGACATACAAAGAAGATGATTCTGTTCCTTAAAGTCATTTTCGGCGACAAAGTTACGAATAAACGAGTGAAATGCAAAAGGAAAGCTTGCTTTTCTTTACATTTCCGAGTGGCAGTAACTTATTCAGAGTTACGAATAAACGAGTGAAATGCAAAAAGAAAGCTTGCTTTTCTTTACATTTCCGAGTGGCAGTAACTTATTCAGAGTTACGAATAAACGAGGGAAATGCAAAAGGAAAGCTAGATCAGCGAGATGGTTGGCGAAGGCCGGTGGTTGTTCGTGGACTTCTGGGCCTCATGGTGCGGTCCCTGCCGTGCTGAGATGCCCAACGTTCTGGAAGCTTACAACAAGTATCACGCCAAGGGTTTCGAGGTCGTTGGCATCTCGTTCGACGAGAAAAAAGAGGCATGGGTGAAGGCCATTGGACAAATCAACATGCCTTGGATGCAGCTCTCCGACCTGAAAGGGTTCAACTGCGTTGCCGCTCCCATCTATGAGATTGATGCCATTCCCGACAACCTCCTCATCGACCCGCAGGGTAAGATCATTGACCGTGGCCTTCGTGGTAAGGAACTCCAACGCCGCCTGCAGGAGATTTTCGGAGAGTGAGTCTTTCCTTGTCAGTACAACACACTCGTTTTTGGGTAAGAAATGGCGGGTGTGTTGTTCTGACAAACATCATTGGAATGTAATATTCAGGCGTGATTTATGCCATGTTTTTTGCGTATAAATGACGAGCGAAAAGGTTCGTTTTTCTATCTCGTGATGGCATAATAGACAATAATCGTGAGGAAAAACGGCAGTATTGCTGATGGAAACCGCCAGTTTTTGTAAATGAATCCATTGGATTCGTTCAACGATTCCAATGATTTTGTCCAACGATTCCATTGGAATGGTCTCGCAAAACCATTGGCTTCCTTAGAGTAAACTGGCAGTTTTGTTAGAAAAGAACGCCATTTAAACCTAATTAAATTGGCGTTTAAAGTGAAAAAAACTGCCAATTTAAAATGATAAAACCTAGATTCTTATCGTCAAAAGCGCCATTTTTCATTTTTGAGAGTGGCTTGCTTTTTGCAACAGATTGTTAGTCAGAGAGTTGTAAAATGTGTTCAAGAATCGTTTGTTTTGCTCTGTGAAGTACTTTGCAGGAGAGTTTTTAAGTCTCAGTGTTCAACTTTCGCAAGCCATTGTCTTACCGCATAATAAACGTTAAACAATGAGTACAAAAGCGCGGTTGATGCTTATTATATATAAATAGGTGGACGAAAGTCTGCCGCCGAAAAACAAATCAAAAAGAAAACAACCGATGAATGAAGAGTTGAACGAAAAAGAACTCACCCTGCTGGCGGAGCAGAACCGTCGGCGGCTAGTGGATGTTGTATACCGTGCCAAGGCCGGCCACATTGGCGGCGACCTGTCGTGTCTGAATGTGATGACCGCCCTCTATTTCAACGTGATGCGCGGTCTTGACGCCAAGAACCCGAAGGCTCCGGAGCGCGACCGCTTTGTGCTGAGCAAGGGCCACTGTGTAGAGGCCCTCTACGTGACGCTTGAGGCGAAGGGCTTTCTGAGCAGCGAGGTGCTCGACACGCTGGGACAGTACGGAAGTATCCTGTCGGGACACCCCACGATAGAAGTACCGGGCATTGAGGTGAACAGTGGCGCGCTGGGCCATGGACTGAGCATCGGCGTGGGCATGGCCATTGCGGCCAAGATGGACCAGAAGAGCTGGCGCACGTTTGTCCTGATGGGCGACGGCGAGCAAGGCGAGGGTTCCATCTATGAAGCAGCCATGGCTGGCAACCGCTATCATCTGGACAACCTCGTGGCCATCATCGACCGCAACCACCTGCAGATCAGTGGCGACACTGAGAACGTGATGCCTCTTGACAGCATTCGCGACCGATGGACCGCCTTTGGATGGGACGTGAAGGAGATGAACGGCGACAACATGGCGGATATTCTGAGCACATTCTCACAGATAGACTACACGAATGGCCGTCCGCACCTGCTGATCAGCCACACCACGAAAGGACGCGGCGTGTCGTTCATGGAAGGCATTGCCAAGTGGCATCATGGCGTGCTCAACGAGCAACAGTGGCGCGACGCCTTGGCCGAGATAGACGAAAGAATTGCGGCGATGCGTGCCTAACGGAGTTTTTGGACAGAAATTACCATAATTATTATAATTCTTTTGCGGAACGCATTTCACTTTTCACTTATCACTTTTCACTTAATGTATCAATCCCCTACAAATAGAAGAAAAAATGATAGCTTGCAGAAAAATGTTTACTGACACGTTGCTCGAACTGGCACGTGAAGACAAGGATATTATTGCTGTGACAACCGACGCGAGAGGGTCGGTTACGTTGGGCGACTTCGCCAACAATCTGCCCTCGCAGTTCGTGGAATGTGGCATTGCCGAACAAGATGCCGTGGGCATCTCTGCCGGTCTGGCCCATTCCGGAAAGAAGGTGTTCTGCTGTGGCCCGGCCTGTTTCTATGTGGCCCGCTCTCTGGAGCAGGTGAAAGTAGACCTTGCCTACAGCGAGAACCCCGTAACCATATTGGGCGTGAGTGGCGGCGTGGCCTATGGCGCGCTGGGCGCTACCCACCATTCGCTGCACGACATTGCAGCCCTGCGCACCTTTCCCGGCATGACCATCTGTCTGCCCAGCGACTGGCGCGTGACGCGGAAACTCGTGCGTTTCCTCGTTGACTATCAGAAGCCATGCTATGTCAGGGTGGGTCGTGCGGCGGTGCCCGATGTCTATGCCGACGACGACTTCTGCTTTGAACCGGGCAGGGCCATCACCGTTTTAGACGGCACCGACGTCACCATCGTCGCTACCGGCGAGACCGTCTACCATGCGTGGCAGGCAGGCTTGCAGCTGAAGCAGAAAGGCATCAGTGCCCGTGTGCTCGACATGTCGTGGATAAAGCCGTTCGACGAAGAAGCCATCCGTAAGGC